>CASEAJ010000116.1 GCA_949285425.1 uncultured Porphyromonadaceae bacterium | reverse complement strand
CCAGCAGCACCATGGATTGTGCCTTGACTTCCACCTCTTTCAGCGCCACGCTGCTGCTTTTCAGTATGATGTCGGGCAACGTCCGGTCTTTGTTTTCTTGTCGGAATGGGTACACCTTCTGTTCGTAACCGACGGACGACAGGAAGAGCAGGTAGTCGCCCGGTCCCACTTCCGTCAGTTTGTAGTTTCCTTGTTCATCGGTGCTTGCACCTTGCACGAACACGGTGTCCGGTGTGGTGAGTTGCAGGGTGACGTAGGGCAGAGGCTGTGCTTTTTCATCGGTTATCTTGCCGCTGATGGTGCTGTACTGGGCATGGAGCGGAAAGAATATTCCGCTCCATGTGGCGATGATAAATGGAATTAGTCTGTTTTTATTCATACGTTTTTCTGTTTTTATATATTAGACGCCATGAATCCTCCAAATGGTTGCAAGACATTTCCATTTTTTTTATTCCGCTTTCAATATCGTGCTCTGAATGCTGGTGTTCATTTTATCCTTATCTTTTTTCGTTTTGCGTCCGAAGTCGAAGTTGTAGGCCACTTTCACCCAGGCAGTCTGCTGGTTGGTGCGGTCGTGAATGGTCTTTTCGTAACTGTACACCGGCGAAAGGTTGAAATAGTTTCGTGTGTAAAGGTCTTTGGAGAAAGGCGCGTTCGTGCCCGCTTCTATCCAAAAGTTCCGGTAACTCCAGTTCACGGTCAAACCATAGTCAAGATTGTATATGGTATGTGCAGAACTCATGTCCATCATGTGTGTAGGACAACGGAAAAAGGCACTTATCCCCAATGATTTCCAATAGTAATTGGCTTGCAAGTGGGCAAACCACATATTATGCAGGAAAGAGATAGGACCTTGGGTGCGCAGGTGGATATAAGTGGTTTTTGCATTAAGGTGTAAGTTCTTGGTTGCTTTCCAGGTGAGGCTTAGCATGGCATCCACTTCTTTGCCTTTCACATCGTTGCTGTAACTGTTGACAATCTTGTCGTTTTCTTCAAAATAGTGAGAAAATGGAGCGTTCGAATTGTAGTGGAAGGCTCCCATGGCGCTGATGTTGAAGTTGCCAACCTGCAGGGAATAGTTCAGCATGTTGTTGTTCATGAGGAGTATCTTCTGGTTTGGATTTCCTCTTTTCACCATGAACGAATCCACTTTCTGTTCCACCGGATTCATCCAACTGAAATCAGGAGAAACACTGTTCAGGCTGCTGTAAATCATAAGCATCTGGTTGTTGTTGATGAAGTATGACAGGCGTATGTTTCCTTTGGGAAACAGGTTTTGGACAAAGCGTTGTCCCAGTAGCCGATACATTTCGGAGTTCAGCCCTGCATCGATGTTGAGCGAAAGTTTTTTCCCTATTTTGGCTCCATAACTGGCATATAAAGTGGAAGTCCCTGACCAGTATTGTGTGTAGCGGTCGTAATCGCCGGCGTATGTCGCCGCATTGATAAAGTGGCTGTGGTTCAGCCGCACGGACAAGGTCTGTTGCTTTTTCATCTGCAGCACGTAATTGAGGCTGCCCGACATCCGGTAATAATCCTCATGCACGTTGGTGTGCGAGTGAAAGGTGTTTTCATCGTATGTGCGTTCGTACACGGTGTTCGAATACGAGCCTCCCAGTCTGGCTTCCAGTGACTGGTTGTCCTTTATCTTGAAGTTCCCGTACAGGTTCAGGTTCGGGCTGAGTGCCGTTTGTTCCGTGGCACTTCGGGCTTGGTCCTCGTGATTGTATGCTCCGGTGTATCGGGTCTGCATTTGCAGCCGGCTTTCGGGTGTGGCGTTGCGTGCGAAGCCGAACTTGGCTTCCATGGTGCGCCGGTCGGTGCGGTTGCTCACTTTGGCCTGTGCGTATTGCCGGTTGCTGCGTTGCTGTCCGTCGGTGGTTTCGCTGTGTTTTTCTATCGTCCGGTCGGGGAAGGTATAGGTTTCGTCCGACACGGAACGTGCCCCCTCGTAGCGTTTCATGTTGTGTCCGCCCCACACGGTGAAGGCGGTGTTTCCTTTGTTTATCT
>CASEAJ010000115.1 GCA_949285425.1 uncultured Porphyromonadaceae bacterium | reverse complement strand
ATTCTATAGCCTCCGCCCGCAGGTCTTATAACCCGCGTGCGGAGGTCATGTAACCTCCGTGCCGAGGCTATATGACCTCCGCACGGAGGCTGTAGAATATTGGCTTCAGAAACGGCGAACCTTTGCCTCCGGCCGGATGAAAATTTGAAGTGTGTATGGAATGTTTTTCTGTATTCTGCCGTGTTTTTGGGTATATGATATGTTTTTATGGGTTCTTCATGTCACCCGAAAACAGGTGTCGTTTGTCAAATTAGCGGAATCGGTAAAAATGTTCCTTCAATTCTTCTGTCTGCTCAGGGGCCAGGTGCAGACAGATGTTTGATTTGCCGGTTCTCTTTATTGAACTTATACCAGACTCGGTTTAAAACAAGTGTATAACAATTATAAAACTGATTTTTTTCTATGAAACGTTATGTATGTGCGTTTGTGGCATGTTGCATGTGCATGCTCGTGCTGGCAGGGACAACCAGGCAGGTGATAGATTTGTCTTCTGAAACGGCCTGGAAGTTGCAGATAGATGGTAAGGGAAAGAAAATTCCCGTAAATGTTCCTTATGGCGGTTGGAATTCGGACCGTCAGAAAGTGTTGTTGGATGAGAATACGGATGTGCAGGATTTTGTGGTGTATTCCCGTGTGATTTCCATCCCGGACAGTTTGGACAATAAAGTAGTGAAAATTCACTTTGGCGCGGTGAATTTTGGTGCGGAAGTTTATTTGGATGAAAAGTTGGTGACCACTCATCACAGTAATTTTACGGCTTTCGATGCCGACATTACTCCGTATGTTCAGGCGGGGCGCAAGCATACGTTAAAGGTAAAGGCTTATGTGTTGAACCATTATAAGGATGCAAACGGCAAATACACCATGCCTACCGGATACATTTATGACAAGAAACTGGTGAAGTATCCGTTCGGCATAGCAAGAAAGGTGGAAATGCATGTGTATCCCCGTATATATATAGAAGATGTGTTTGTCAAACCATCGGTGTCTTTGGCATCACTCTCTTACGATGTGCAGGTTGTCAATGCAACGGACAAAGAGGAAATGGTCCGCCTTTCTTCTCAACTCAAGCCATGGAAGAACAAACAGTTTGCCTATCCTGACATATCGGATACGACATTTGCCGTTCCGGCGAACAGCACAGTCTGTGTGCAGATAAAAGATATACCGTGGCACTTGGGAAAGGAAAGCTATTGGTGGCCGAACATTCCGTTTGCCGAAGACTATCAGGCTACTTTGCACTATCTGGATTTGAACTTGTCGGCCAACGGGGCAGAGCAGTATGAACTGCGCCAGAGGTTCGGATTTGTAGAACATGCCGAAGGACCTTTTTATTATACGGTCAATGGCGTGAGAGTCAATCTTCCATCGGATGCTTCTGCCGTAACGCAGGGATGTGTGTATGATGGCTATGCAGAAGCGGAAGCTTTCCGTTATTCGGAAGACCCCAATAAAGGCTGTCAGGAAACATGGAAACGTTATATGCGTCTGGGCATTAGAGCGAACCGAACACACCAGGAGCCACCGACACAGAACCTGCTGGATGCGGCAGACGAAGTCGGGTTCATCCTGATTCCCGAAACGGCTATCCGTGGATCTCACTATCCTCAGTCCAACGATCCGGCCAATCCCTACTATCGGCAACATATACAGGATATGGTGCGCGAATGCCGTAACCACCCGTCGGTGGCCCGCTATTCCTTGTCGAACGAGTTGCATGCGGTGCCTGAATATCTGGACATGGCATTGGTGTATGACAATACAAGGCCTTATGTTTTTGAAACGAATACGCACGGAAAAACGACCCGTGTCGTATCAAAACTCGGACATGCGTATGTGATGACGCACTATGTGGACTATCCGAGACCTGCGAACGGCATATATGGTTTGGGCGAATATGCCTGGTCCACGGATGGAATCAATGAATTTGCCTCGCAAGGCAAGTTGATGCGTATGAACGATATATGCTATTATTCCGGTTGGAGTTGGACGAATTATTGGCCAAACTTTTTGGAAGGTTGGTCGCATGACACGTATGCATGGCAGCAGAACAATCATCCGGACCGTTTGGATGGGGTAGATGGCTGGAACTCTCCGTTGATGGCTTATGTGCAGAAATCGCTGCATCCTTATCTGGTATGTGACAAGGAAATTGAAGCGAAGAACCGTTTCTCGGAAACATGGCCCGATGTTGTTCCGGTGTTGAAGCCCGGTGAGCAAACGACACGTAATCTGGTTGTGTTTAACGATGTTCTGTTTGGTGATGATTTGCAGTTGCGCTGGGCTACCCGTTGGGACAATCCGGCAGGCGAACCTGTGCAACAGGGAGAAGAAATGCTGAACATCCGTCCGGGATTTTTGCAGGATGTGGATGTACGGCTGGATGTTCCTGAACTGACAGGGAAAGATGCACGGAAACTTTATCTTGTGCTGACACTTGAAAAAGAGGGGAAGGTCGTTTTCTCGGAAAAGGAAATCTGGTATAACGTAACGGCGAAGAAACCGCTGAATGACATTCAGTTTATAGGATTGGATTCCATAACACAGGGTAACTGGAAAGGTGTATATGGTGAAGAAGGGTATGATGTTGCCGGGGCGGAACGGAAACTGGCCGGCTACATTTCATTGCAATGCGAACCGGCGGATGTGTGGTGCTGGAAGGAACATACAGATGACCCCAGAGCATTACAACGTTTTGTTAACGATGGAAATACAGGTGTCAGTAGGATTGCCGCCACGTATTCCCGCTATGGAAACATTGTGCTGACAGTGGATGTGGGAGACCAGTATCGTCAGTTGGCAGTTTATTGCATGGATTGGGAAAGAAATTACCGCCAGCCGGTTTATATTCCAAGCACAGGCCAGAAATTGTCAGTGGATAATTTTAAAAACGGGAAGTATATGCTTTTCAAGGTGAGGGGAAAGGTATCCATAGTGATTGGAGATGAACGGACATCGAATATATGCGGTGTTTTCATCGACAAATTGTAGAACAGACCGGTTTGAAAAGTTAAAAGGGGAGAATGTGTCACCTTTTGGCTTTTGCAAAGATGTCATTAAGAAAAATCAAGTAAAACCATTTAAGAATAGTAATTATGAAAAATATGTATCGGACGTGTTTGGGCGTTATTGTTTTGTGGAGTTTCTCCATGCAGTTGTTCGGACAGAATGCAGCATCCTTTATTCCAAAAGGGACCGAATTGAAATCGTATGTCGTTGCCAATCCAGCAGTGGCTAACCAGGAGTATTGGGTGACTTTGGTTACGTTACAGGGTATTGTGTCCAAATACAGCAGCGAGCAGATATATTATGGCGGCGGTAATTCCTTGCCGGTGTTTTCAAATGCGCTGACTGATATTTACGGATTGGAGAAGGCACTGCCGGATGAAATGACCAACATGTGGGAGGTCATAGACCGTTACAAGTCATATGTGAAGGGCTATGTCGTGTATAATGGCGTAGATGAACGGAATCAGGCAACAACATTGTGCGGCTTGCTGGATGGTGTGGCCATAGATGAAAAATTGCTGAAACCGTTTCAGGAAAAAACCGGAATAACAACCCAACTGGCCGATGTAAGGGGTATGTCGGAAAAGGATATCTGGCAGACTTACAAGGAACAACTGAATCCGCGTTTTGCTGCGGAACTGGACAACGAAATATCCTATCATTTGCGTGATTATTGCGTCATGGCCGGTATGTTTGTCTTCACTCCTAACGGCTCGGATCCATCATTCAAACTGGAGGTGGTGAGAGAATTGGGACCAATGCCCGGTTTGTTCGGATATTCCGAAGTGTTGGGTGGAGCTGAATACGATGCTTTTTCAGCCGTTCAGAAAGAAGGTGTTTTTCATTTGGGTTCCAACATGGCGGGCAATTTGTCCATCATGAGCAGTGTGCGTGATCCTCAAATGAAAATACGCCGTCCGGAACCGGTAGCATCGGAAGAAAATGTACATTATGTTACTTTCATGATGTCGGATGGTGACAACATTGCCTACAACATGTGGTCGCAGCGTTTTCTGTGGGAAATGCCGACGAGAGGTCAGTTTAATATAGGGTGGGGTTTGATGCCATCCACTGTAGAACTTGCACCGGCTGTGTTGCGCAGTTATTATGAGGAAGCTACCGACCATGACCATTTCTTCGCTCAAGGAGGGGTAGCCGGCATTTATCCAAGTCTTTGGCCGAAGGACAGTCTGGTGAAACATGTGCAGCAGGTGAATCGCTACATGCAGGCTGCCGACATGAGGGTCTTGCAATTTATTGATGAAGATAATGCATGGTCCGATACGGAAAATTGGGATGAAGGAGGATTGTGGGATATTTATACGTCCCAACCCAACATATCCGGCATGGTGTTTTATAACTATGGAGGACCCAATACTGCAGAAATCCGATTCTCCAACGGAAAACCGATTGTCTGCTTGCGTGATGTTTTGTGGGATGGTATAACAGACTCGGAAGAACTGGCCGATATCATCAATTCTTTGGCGGCCGATCCATATTCGCCGCAGGGTTATTCTGCAATTTGCGTGCATGTGTGGTCCAAAGACTTGGATGACATGAAAAGTACGATAGAAAGACTGAACCCGAATGTGCGTGTGGTCTCTCCTGAAGATTTTATCGAGTTGGTAAAGGCCAATGTGCATTTGACGACAGATGGACCTTATGGAGATGCAACACCGTTGGTTCCTTGCCAGCTGGAGGCCGAAAATTTTGATAAAGGAGGTGACAAGGTCGCCTATCATGTGACGGAGCAGCGTACATTTGAAAATACCTATCGTCCGAATGAATTGATTGATATTTTTGAAAAAGAGGGTTCGGCTTGGGTTGCCAATTTGACTTCAGGGTCATTTATGCGCTATACCATACAGGCAAAGACTACGCGCGGATATTTTATGGGTCTGAAAGTTCGCTCGGAAAATGGAGCGAAAATCAAGATAGATGTCAATGGGGTTTTGTCTGCCAACAATGAGTTGCAGGTGCCGGCCGGTTCGGACTTTGTTAAATTGTATTTTCCGAAGAGTCTGATGCTGAGTTCCAAGAAGGAATCGGTAGTTCGTCTGTATGTAGAAGAAGGTACGGTAGATGTAGATTTTCTGGAATTTACGACAACCAAGCCGGCTGCCGTGGAATTCGTTGCTGACGCAGATGATTATTCCGTTTATCTGGAGGATGGTACCTTGTTCATATCTTCAGATGAAAATGCAGGAAGCATTGAACGGGTACAGGTTACAGACATGCACGGAACTTCTTATAGTTGGAATTGTGGAGGAACGACGGATTGTTCAATTCGTTTGCCTTTTGACACGCAGGGAATATATGTGATATCTTTATATATGCAGTATGGGGTTGTTACGAAGAAACTGGCTTCCCGGTAAACCGGAATATCTTTCTATTGTAATTAATTGAGCCATGCTGATAGATGAAGTTGCTTTATTGAAGCGCCTGAAGGAAGGGGACATGAAGGTTTTCAATGCCCTTTATAGGGAATATCATGGAAAATTGTGTGATTTTGCCAAATACTTTCTGAGGGATGCGTTTTGGGCGGATGAAGTTGTGCAAGAGGTCTTTATTACAGTCTGGGAAAATCGTTCGGACATTAGGATAACCTCTTCATTGCAGGCCTATTTGTTTCGTTGTGTACACAATCGTTGCGTTAATTTGCTGAAACATGAAAACGTGATGCAGCGTGCTTTGGAACAGTATGCAAGTGCTGTTGAGCAGGAATTGATGTTTGCCGGTTTGACAGATGCCTGGTTTGATGAAACTTTCTCGGATTTGAAAATAAAAAGGTTGAGGGCTCATATCCGGTCGTTTCCAAAGCAACAGAAAGAAATTTTCTTGAAAGTGAGAATGGATGGAAAGTCATACAAGGAAGTGGCGGCGGAAATGTCAATCTCCGTCAATACGGTTAAAACCCAATTGTCGAGGGCTTTGAACAAACTTCGTAAAGAGTTTTGTGCATGAAGTTCCGGAAAACAAGAATATTTTTTTCAAAAGTTGTCATCTTTTGTGTTTCAACGGTTGTCATATACTTAGAAAAATCGTAGAGAATAAATGATTATGTCAGATATAGATTATGAGGCTTTGATTGTAGATGATCTTGCAGGCTGCATATCCCGTGAAGATAAAGACGTGTTGTTGGATTGGATAGGAAAGTCTGAGGAGAATCGGGCTCTTTTCTTGTCATATAGGGATGCGTGGCTGGCTACGTCGATGTTGGCAAACAGGCAGAATTCCCGTGCCGATGGGTCGTACAAGGAAATGATGGCAGGTGTGCGGAGTTTCCGGCACTGGCGTATAGGTAGGGTGATGCTGAAAATAGCCGTAGCATTCGGACTTCTTGTGATGGGAGGTTCGGCTTCCTATTTCCTCTATGATTATCTTCAGACAAATGATAGGCCCGAGTATTGTAAAGTTTTGGTCCCTAAGGGTTCTCGTTCGGAGGTTCTTCTTCCCGATGGAACAAGTGTGTGGCTGAATGCGGGAAGTTCGCTGGAATATGACAATAAATATGGTGTGACGAACAGAGATTTGAAGCTGAGCGGAGAAGCGTACTTTAATGTTTTTACCAATCCGGATATGCCGCTGGTTGTCTATACGCATGAAGTGGCAGTGAAGGCCTACGGAACCCAGTTTAATGTGAAGGCTTATCCGGAAGATCAGCATGTCATTACGATTCTGGAGCAAGGCAGCGTCAAGGTTCATTCAGTAGATGATAGCTGGAAAGAAATATCATTGAAACCGAATCAGGTGTTGGCTTATTATAAAAAGAGCGCTCAGCAAGACTCGTTGTTGGATGCTAATCCTCAGGTGGTTCTTCCAAAGTCAGTGTTGTATGACAAGGTCGATACCAGAATATATACTTCCTGGAAAGACTCGGAATGGATAATCCGCTCCGAGAAGATGGCAGACTTTGCTTTGGAACTGGAACGCAGGTATAATGTCGAAATACATTTTCAGGATGAAAGGATTAAGGATATAGTCTATTCGGCCACTATACGCAATGAAACCATAGAAGAAATAATGACAGCTGTGAGTGCAGCATCGCCGGTGACTTTTTATATAGAAAGGGGTAATGTGTATTTGCATTATGACAAATCCAGTGAAATGAATTTAATTAGAAATTAGAATAGTTTAGTTTATATTTAATTTTTGTAGCATGGAAATCAAGCGATTTTGTTTTAGTTTGAAAGGACTGTTGGAGGTCCCTATAAGATGGTTTGGCATGGTTTTGTTGTTGGTATGTATGATTCCGGCCGAACTGAATGCGCAAACGGAAAAGTTGTCAGTAGACTTGGATAATGTTCCGTTGGAGAATGTGTTTAAGGTAATAGAACGGCAGACTCCCTATCGTTTTTTCTATAGCGAAAGCTATGCAGAGTTGACGAAAAGTGTGTCCGTACATGTTCAGAATGCCAATGTGGAAGAAGTGTTGCAAACTGTTTTGGGAAACACGACGTTGACGTATCGCATAACCAACAGTAATTTGATTGTTATAACCCAAAAGACTCAGCAGAAAGAAAGTGTACGTTTTGTGAAAGGTGTCGTGCGCGACGAGTTTGGAGAAACCATGATTGGGGTGAACATTCAGGTGAAAGGTGAGAGCAGAGGGGTTTCAACAGACTTGGATGGTACCTTCTCAATAGAAGTACGGAATCCGGAAACTGTGTTGATATTCTCTTATACGGGTTACGAACAACAGGAAATAAAAGTTGCATCTAAAACGGAATTGTCGGTAAACATGAAACCGGCAAGAGAATTGTTGGACGAGGTTGTGGTTGTTGGTTACAGTTCTCAGAAAAAGGTGAATCTTACAGGAGCCGTGCAGGCCGTGGAATCAGATGTACTGGAGAGCCGTCCGATTGTTAATATCTCCCAAGGTTTACAAGGAATGGTCGGAAACCTTAATATAGAAAACAAGGGTGGACGTCCGGGTATGGGTGCTAATCTGAATATCCGTGGTTTTACTTCCATTAACGGAGGCTCGCCATTGGTTTTGGTAGATGGTGTGGAAAAAGATATAAATCTGGTTAACCCCCAGGATGTTGAATCTGTTTCTGTGCTTAAGGATGCCGGTTCTGCTGCTATTTATGGAGCAAGAGGAGCATTTGGGGTTATCTTGATTACAACCAAAAGCGGAAAGAGGGGGACAAAACCGACCATTACGTACAATGGTAATATGTCTTTCAATACACCGACACGAATACCGGACGCTGTGAATTCTTTGGAATATGTAACTTATATGAATGATGCGGCACGGAATACGGGGCAAGACGATTATTACACGGCCGATTACATAGCAAAGATTGAAGCGTATATGGCCGACCCTTTGAACGCTCCTTACGCAGAGGTGAATAAGGGAAAGGATGAATGGGAGTATTTTGGTAATTTTTCGTGGAAAGATTTGATGCTGCGCAGTTTCGCTCCACAGCAAAATCATAATATCAACATCCGTGGGGCTAATGAAAAGTTGCGCTACTACTTGTCTGGAGGATACTATGATCAGGAAGGTATGTTGAAACGTGGTAACGATGAATATGAACGCTACAATTTTGCGTCGAATATCGACTATGATTTTACGGATTTCCTGACATTGTCAGTGAAAACGTCATATAGCAGAACGGCGGAAGATCATATCAATGACAATTACTTCGGCAAGAGCCTTGACTTGGGAAGTGCTGATTCGGGTAGTGCATTGTGGTATTGGCTGTGGCGTCAGATGCCAATGGCAACGGAAAAGTCGCCGGATGGAGAATGGATGACAGGGTGGTCACGTCCGTTGAGCCAGGTGCTTGAAGAGGGCGGACGTTCACAACGTGTGCTCAATGATTATTGGATGACTTTTGCTGCAGAGGCACGTCCTGTAAAAGGTTTGAGATTGAAAGTCGATTTTTCGTACAACAATAAGTATGACTACAGAAAACGGAATCTTACTCCTTTGACAATAACCAAGCCAAGTGGAGCTACATACGTTCATTTCGAACCGGATATGGGCTCAGGTCCTTCTTATGCCTATCGTTCTAATACAACCAACAATTATTATTCGTTTAATGCATTGGTAGAATATGAAAATACTTTTGCTGACAAGCATTACTTCAAGGGAATGGTCGGATTTAACCAAGAGTACAACAAGAGTGAATGGTTGACTGGCAAGCGTACGGATTTGCTTGTGAATGAAATTCCGAATCTGAATCTTGCTACCGGAGATCCTGTTGTCTCGGAAGGTATGTGGGAAACTGCATTGCGTGGTGCTTTCTTCCGATTCAATTATATTTATGATGATCGTTATCTGGCGGAAATAAACGGGCGCTATGATGGGACTTCGAAATATCCGAAGGCATCCCGTTTCGGTTTTTTCCCATCTTATTCACTCGGGTGGCGTATATCGGAAGAAGCATTTTTTGAACCGGCAAAGATAGTAGTAGATAATCTGAAACTCAGAGCATCCTATGGGACGTTGGGTAATCAGGCTGTTGGAAGTGCCTATGGTTATATCCCGACGATGGGAATGAATACCGATGTCGGTTATTATGTCGGGTCAGGCGATGGGCAGATTATTCAGTCGGTCGGTGCACCGGGCTTGGTCAGCGCTACCATGACATGGGAAGACATTACGACTTTGGATATCGGCTTGGATTTTGATTGCTTCCGGAATCGTCTTTCGTTTACTGCAGACTGGTACCGGCGTGATACGCGTGGTATGATGGTGGCTCAGGAATTGCCAGGGGTGCTGGGAACGGGTGCACCGTGGAAGAATCAAGCTGATTTGAGGACAAACGGTTGGGAAGTGTCTGTCGGTTGGCGCGACCAGATTCGTGATTTCAGTTATGATGTGCGTTTGGTCTTGTCCGATTATTTGTCTACTATCACCAATATACCTGTAGAATCTAACTATCTGTATAATTATTATCCGGGAATGGAAGTTGGGGAAATTTGGGGCTTACGCTCGGATGGTTTGATTCAACAGTCCGATTTGGTAGCCTACATGCTTAAAGATGGTATAATTTCGAATGCATCCGAGTTTTATGACGCTCCATCGGATGTTCAGGCCGAATTGAATGAAGAGGTGGTGAAGCCTAAATATAGTATGGCAAAATTCTATCGGAACTTAGGCTCCAATTATAATATGGGTGATGTGAAATATCTGCGTGCGGATGGTACGGATGGAACAGTGGATGGAGACCCGATAAATGTAGGTGAGGAAACGCTCGAAAATCATGGCGATTTGGTGAAATTGGGAAATAATACTCCACGTTTCCAGTTTGGTTTGAATTTAGGATTTAATTGGAAAGGGATTGATTTTACAATGTTCTGGCAAGGGGCCTTTAAGCGGGACATTATGCCGAACATGTGTTCGAATTTGTTCTGGGGAACATATGACCGTTGGGATGTTCCTTCGAAAATACATATGGACTATTGGAGACCGGATAATACGGATGCACGTTGGCCACGTCCGACTGCAATTCAAGGCGATGGCCTGCAGTCGAACAAGAATCACCACGCATCGCAATTTGCAATGCAGAATGCTGCTTACGGGCGTTTGAAAAACTTGACGGTAGGATATACGTTCCCGCAACAGTGGACGCGGAAAATCTACGTGGAAAAGGTACGTGTATATTTCTCGGGTGCGAATTTATGGGAAATCACACCTCTGTGTGAAACGTTTGACCCGGAAGTGGTTCTTGGAACAACTGGATTTACAGCCAAAACAACTGGTTCTCAACCTATTTTGACCAGTGTGGATTATCAAGGACGTTCAGGTGAACATTATCCTTATTATCGTTCGTTCTCATTTGGTGTTGATATAACTTTCTAAATTTATTTGAAATGAAAAATATAAAATATATTATAGGTCTGTCCTTTGCATTGGGATTGTTTCCTGCTTGTAATGATAGTTTTATGGAGCGTTATCCCGAAGAGCTTTCGGAATATACATTCTTCAATACGGCCAAGGATTTGGAGTTGTATGCCAACGGGTTTTATTCCGATTCTTTTCACGGTATAATCGGTTTTTTAGGGGGCAATTCTCCGTATGTGTTTAGAGATGATTGTCAGAGTGATAACCTGGCCGACAAGAACTACAACAAATTAATTTCCGGTGATGTTACTACAACCGCAGGTGGTGAAGGAACTTGGAATTATGGCCCGATTAGAAGTTGTAACTTCTTTTTGGAACATTATCAGCAAGCCAATTGTACAGATGCCGAGAAGAACCGTTGGGCTGCGGAAATAAAGTGGTGGCGCGCTCATTATTATTTCAAAATGGTGAAGGAATTGGGTGATATTCCATGGATAGGTAAGACCTTGACAGATATTTCTCCCGAGTTATATGCTCCGCGTGATCCTCGTACGCTGGTGATGGATTCTGTATTGGCCGACTTGAACTTTGCAGTGAAGTATTTGCCCAAGATGTCCGAAGTTCCCCAAGGACGTCTTTCCTGGGAAGCAGCATGTGCATTAAAGGCACGTATATGCTTGTTTGAAGGCACGTTCCGGAAATATCATACCGAAATGAAACTTCCGGATGCGGAAAAATTCCTGCGGGCTGCAGCCGGTATTGCAGATACTCTTATTACACAAAGTAATTTGGCCTTGTATTCAACGGGTAATCCTGATCGTGATTATTATGACATGTTTTCACTGAAAGATGTATATACCAGTCCGGAAACCATCTTGGCTCGTCAAAACATTGCAGAACGGGGGAATACACATAATATATCTCCTCAGATAACAACATCGCAGGCTGGTATGACACGTTCTTTGGTCGATGCTTATCTGTGTACGGATGGGTTGCCAATATGGAAGAGTCCGAATTATGATGGTACTAATTATTTTACGGAAATCAAGAATCGTGACCCGCGTTTGTTGCAAACGATGGAAACACCCGGTTTCCAATGGAAGGATAAAGACGGAAAAGTATTGCGGGAAAGCGAACGTCCGGAAATACTACAGACAACAACCCGTGTGTGCTATACGGCTACGGGATATTTGCCGGTCAAATTTTATCAGTTTGAAGGAAGTGACAATCAGAACGACAATGATTTCGCTTATATGCGTTTTGGGGAAGTCTTGCTGATTTATGCTGAAGCTAAAGCAGAACTGGATGAATGTCAGCAACCGGATTTGGACAAATCGATTAATTTGTTGCGTCAACGTGTTGGCATGCCGGATATGAAAATAGATCAATTGGTTTATGATGATCAGACGGAATTTGCCAAGGCAGGCATAGTGTTGGATCCGTTGATTCAGGAAATAAGACGTGAAAGACGGGTTGAACTTGCATTGGAAGGCTTCCGCTATGATGACTTGATGCGTTGGAAAGCAGGAAAAATATTCGAAAAAGTACCTGTGCGTGGTTTGAAGGTACAAGGCCCGGAGATGGATTATCTGGTAAAATATACAACTGGTAAATTCCCGAAAATAAAATTGGATGAGGATGGCTATGTATATCCATACTATAAGACTCGTCCCGATGAAGAATGGGTCTTTGATGAAACACGTGATTATTTACGTGCCATTCCGGCCGAACAACTTCGCTTGAACCGGCAATTGACGCAAAATCCGGGTTGGGAGGATTTCCGGGAATAAATGGTGAATGACTTATTTCTATTGTTTAACTTAAAATATGTGATTTGTATGAAAAAACATTTTTTCTTATTATCGTTTTTGTTGGCATGTTTGATGCCTGGTTTTGCCGATGATTATGCATGTGGAAACAATTCCTATGATCCGCAAATCGGTACGTTTGATCCTTCAGAACATTATCTGTATGAGTTCGTGGAAGGTGCAGAATACGCTTTAGTCTTCCATAAGGACGAGTATGGTTCATATGTGTTGGCTACTAAAGAAGGCGTAGTGGAAGAAGGAGTCAAGTTGGTGGTGCGCCAATATGTTGAAGGTGATAAATCCATGTTGTTTATTCCTGTCGCAGTCGGGGATGGAACGTACTTTCTGAAAAGTGCCGCTAATCCTGATTTGGCAATTACTGGAGGCGGAAACCTGACAGATGCAACTTTACAGGAGTTTGAAAATGTTGTGGATTTGGGTGCACAAATGTGGGCATTGTCATATTGCGACATGTCTGAGTTCCAGGATGGAGATGCGTATACAATGTACAATGTATATTATGGTACAGGTATGGATACGGACAACCAGTTGGTGGAAGAAAACTGGCGGGTTTTATTTTGGAAAAACTTTGGAGCATGGCATCCGGTAAATATAGCGGAACCGGATTATGAATTTAAAAAACCGAAAGAATGGGTACGCCCGGCCAATGCTACTTTCATAAAGGAAAACTTGGATACTTCGAAAAAATATGCTATCGTTTGGCGCTGGTTCAAGGATGAAGAACCTTTGTTTGCATACAACGAAGGCACGATTACAGGAAAAGCCTTGAAGGCGACAGAAGGTGGTTCTACCATCGAACCGTATCAAAAATCCGATGAGTTCTTGTTTACGGCAGAAAAAGTGGGTGACCATTTTAAATTTAAAAGTGCAGCCAATGGCAAGGTGCTGAGCAGTGCCGGAACTAATATGTCAGGTGTGCTTCTGATGGACGAAGCATCGCTGACTAATCCGGATGAAGCTCTTTGGGATGTGAAAGATGTAAACAAGGATGGTGTCTATGGTTTGGCTTTCTCGTTGGTAAGTAAAGCCGGAGGAAAAGCCATTGATGTGGCAAACCAGGAAACGGCCGATGGAACCCAAGTGCTGATTTGGGATTTGGGACGTGAATGGTATATATTCGATGCTGATATAGCTCAAGATCCGTTCGCAGAATTGCCGGCAGGAGTGACAGACGTATTGACCGCTCAGCAATATGTGCAATATGACAATGCGAAACTGACTGTGTGCAGTGAAGATGTTCAAGGACTTCAAGTGTATGGAGTGCTCGGTAATGCAGTTAAACAGGTTGAAGGCGCCAATGTGGGTGATGTGATTGACCTTTCTGAATTGCAGTCGGGTATATATGTAGTGAAAGTGTTGTTGCCTGATGCCAAACAGAATGTTTCTCAAAAGATAATTGTTCAATAAAGATAATATTTTGTCAACAGGAAAAAGGCAGGGTATTGCAAGGGCTTTATCCTGCCTTTTTTGGGAAAAAATATAGCATTTGTCATGAATATAAAACATTGGTATAGCATAGCTGTAGTCGGTTTTTGTTTTGGTTGTGCCATTTCTTTGGCTGGAGAACCGGCGGATATAATTATGGTCAATTCAAACGTAACAGGACGAACCTATGAAGGAACCGGGGCTTTAAGTGCCGGAGCATCGTCGCGTCTGTTAAAGGATTATCCGGAAGAACAGAGAAACCAGATTCTCGATTATTTGTTTAAACCTCAGTATGGGGCTTCGCTCAATCATTTCAAAACGGAGATAGGAGGTGACATTAATTCCACTTGTGGAACAGAATCCAGTTATCGGCATACGCGTGATGATGCCGGAAATTTCTATCGGGGCTATGAATGGTGGTTGATGAAAGAGGCAAAAAAACGGAATCAGGATATAATGTTGGATGTGCTGGCTTGGGGAGCTCCTTTTTGGATTGGCGATGGTCACTATTATAGTGATGACTTGCCGGCCTATATGGTGAATTATCTGAAGGGTTTGAAAAAGGTCCATAATTTGGATATCGATTATATAGGTGTTTGGAATGAGATGCGCTATGATACAGCCTACATAAAATCGTTGCGTAAAGCATTGTGTGAAGCCGGATTGTCGGTGAAGATAGCGGCGGCTGATGAAATACGGGCATATGGAATATGCCGTGATATGTTGAAGGATGTGGAACTTTATGATGCGGTGGATGTGGTCGGTACACATTATCCGCTGGGGCAAGGGGCAGAGCTTTACAATGGAAAAACCGTTTATGAACAATATGGCAAGGATTATAAGATAGTTTGGAATGAAGCGTTGTATTCGGGCAAGCCTATATGGTCGTTGGAAGATGGCCCTTGGACCGGTGATTGGAATGGAGCTAAAGGAGCGATTAAAGTACTTGTGAGGAATTATATAGAATCAAAGATGGTGAAAACAATACTGTGGAGTTTGGTTTCATCGTATCATGATAGCATTGCCATTCCTGCATCCGGTTTGATGAAGGCCAATACACCTTGGAGCGGTCATTATGAATTAAAACCGGCTTTGTGGGCGGTGGCACATTTGACACAGTTTGCGTTGCCTGGCTGGATTTATTTGGAAGGAGGTGCGAACGGTTATTTGAAAAACGGAGGTAGTTTGGTAAGTCTGATGTCGCCGGATAAACAAGATGTCAGTGTGGTCATTGAAACTGTAGAAGCGAAAGATGCGGAGGTCGTGCGCTTTAATCTGCGTGGTAGTTTTGCCGAAAAACCGTTGTATGTATGGAAAACCGATTCCCTTGATTATTTTGTGAAACAGCCTGAAGTTTTAATGCCTCGGTCGGGTTCTGTGGAATTGAAGGTTGAGAAGGGATGTATTTATACCTTGACAACGACAACGGGACAGCGTAAAGGGGACGAAAAACTTCTTGTTCCGGATGCGAAGCCGTTTGAATTGCCTTATGCTGATGATTTTGAAACGTATGAACCCGATTGTTTGCCACGCTATACGAGTGATATTGCCGGGGTTTTTGAAGTGGCAGAATATCGTGGTGGCAAGGTTTTGAAACAGGTTGTTCCTGCCAAAGGAATAGAATGGGCTGCAAGTTTGAACCCGGAACCATATACATTGATAGGGGATCGGAACATGTCTGATTACACAGTTTCGGTGGATGTACGGTTGGAAAACAAGACAGACAAAGTTCATGTCATGGGAAGAATACCACGAGTTGTGCAAGGACAAGTCTTGCTCCCGATGGGATATTGGTTGAGTGTGTCCGCCCAGGGCGATTATGTGCTGGGAAGCACGGATGCCATGTTGAAGCATGGTTGGTCTGAGTTCCCGAAAAAATGGCCGGAAAGTAAATCTTATTTCCCTAATCAGACGACAAACAGCCGTGTGGTTTTGCCTGCCGAGTTGGCTTCGTGGCCTGTAAGCCGACTTGAGTTGTTCGATGGCTTGTCTGCTTTCATAAAGGAGAAGGGCCAAAACAATGTTGTGCTGGTCATGTATCATAATGGTTCATATCAGATTTATGAACAGACTGTATATGCTACGGGTAAGGTGCGGTTTCCCGCAAAAAAATGGAACCGGGTTTCGTTGGCCTTCAAGGGAGATATGATTACGGCAACTGTAAACGCAGTGCCTCTGGTTTCGATACGTAACGGGAAATACAGACAGGGATTTGCTGCGTTCGGCTCAGGATGGCACACTTGTTTGTTTGATAATTTGACAATCCAATAAAAAAATCCAGAGTGAAAACAATTGTTTTATCATGCTTTTGTGCATGTACATTTTTATTGAGTGCAGCCGGTTATGATGGCCGTCATGGTTGGCCGGTGCAGAAGGCCCCGGAGAAAGTTATAATTTGTGCTCCGGTACAAAACCGGGCAGAGGAAATGTTGCTGCAATCGTTGTCCGGATTGGCGGCGCAGGCGGTCAATGATGGTAAATTCACAGAAATGGTGTGGTGTCATACTGATAATCCGGCCTACCTGCGGATATATGAAAAGACTGTTGAAGCGCTTGATGTCCGTCAGGAAAAACGGATGAATGTGTGGGAACTGCTTGAATATCTGAAGAAAAAACGGGTTGTGCAGGGCTATGTGTTGTATCGCATGGACAAAGAAAGGAAAGAGTATTATGCATCCCATGAAGATACGGATTATTCGTGCAACGTGGCTACTGTATATGCAGCATTGTTAAAAGGAGTGCTTGTCGATGAGTCGTTACAAGAACGGGCGGAATCGATGGGTTTGAGACTGTTGAAAGATGCTCGTAAAGAAGATATGGAGACCTGTTTCGAAAAAAATCGTTCTCGGTTGAACAACTGTTCGGCTTTGAGTGTGCCGCCTGGCGTTCCGAATGTTCGTGATTATGCCATAGCACATCGTTTAATGTTGTATGCGGATGAACCGGAACTGATGAACCGGGTACTTGAATGGGTGCAGCCATTGTCTCCCATATTGGGATGGGGTTGTGGTGATGAGTATGACTTTACCAGTGCTATATCCGAATGGGGACATTACAATACGGAAACGAATTGGTGTGTTAATTTGCCGCTGGTATCGTCAGCTTCCGGTTTGGTTACTCCCAACAAACTGCAAGAAACACCGGCCGATGAGATTGACTATGAGAACGGAAGTTCCTGCCATACCTATGTCATGAGCGATGGAGACAACATGCAATGGACTATGGGTAATTTCATTGACTCGGATATTTATATGGGTAATCCTGCAATTCATGATATAGGACTGAGTTGGACACTGTGCCCTATCAATTTGTCGGTTGTGTCTCCAGTCACCTGGAATGAACTGGTCAGCTTGAAAACACCAAATTTTACATATTTGGAATATGGTGGAGGTTACCAATATCCGGATTTGTTTGCCGTTAAGCGCCCGAACCGTCAGGAATTGTTGAGACAGTTTGCACGCAGGTTGAATGAACATTTTAAACAGTTGAATCTCTCGGTGTTCGGTTGCATTTGCAAGAATATCGGAAGCAAGGAAGCTCAAGAGGCTTTTGAAATATATGCACAGGAGATAGAACCGTTGGCAGGCATATTGGCCGTGCAGTATTTTCCTTACGAGCAGGATGGCAGCATTTATTGGGTGAAGAACACTGCTGGCATATCTATCCCCGTCATAACGGCTTCATACAGCATTTGGAATGAAGTGAGAATAGACAGGCCGCGGGCAGGAACTCCGGAATATGTGGCCTCGAGAATCAACCGGGATTATTTGATGGCGACTGAACAGAAGGATAATGTGCTGGCTTGGACGATTGTTCATGCATGGTCGGATTTTTCGCGTACTTCACAACTCATGAAAGAAGGCGGTTCGGCCGGAATTTATCCGGTTTGTGCATCGCAAGCTTTGCTGTTAGACAGTATACATCCTGTTCCGGTCAATGAATTGGTATGGCGTATTCGCATGAAATATAAAAAAGAGGAGACCTTGCAGTTGCTGAAACGGCAGGTTGAGTGATTCGGATAATTCAAAATAGAGATATACGTAAATATGAAAGAGAAATTTTTGTTGCTTGCTTTTGTGTTGTCTGTTTGTCTGGCATGTTCTACCTCGCCAGATAAAACAACGGCCAATGTGGATTATGTGAACGTACTTATGGGGACCGATTCGGATTTTTCGCTATCCAACGGCAATACTTATCCGGTCATAGCCATGCCGTGGGGTATGAATTTCTGGACTCCGCAAACCGGGCTGATGGGCGATGGTTGGATATACGGTTATTCGGACAGAAAAATAAGGGGCTTCAGACAGACACATCAGCCGAGTCCTTGGATCAATGATTATGGTCAGTTTTCCATTATGCCGGTAGAAGGCAATGTGCCCCCGGATGAAAAAAGCAGGGCTTCATGGTTTTCGCATAAGACCGAAGTGGCATTGCCTTATTACTATAAGGTGTATCTGGCCGATTATGATGTGACGGCAGAATTGGTCCCGACGGAACGATCTGCTATCTTCAGAATGACTTATCCGGAGACCGATTCGGCTCGTGTGGTGGTAGATGCTTTTGACGGAGGTTCTTGGGTGGAAGTGATTCCAGAAAAAAAACGGATTGTCGGCTATACAACCAAGAACAGCGGTGGGGTGCCGGCAGGGTTCAAAAATTATTTTGTGCTGGAGTTTGACAGGCCGTTTTCGGAAACAGCTCTTTATGATGGTCAGAAACGTATTTCGGATGGACTGTCGGTTGCCGCAGAACACGCTATGGCCGTGGTAGGTTTCAATACGAAAAGAGGAGATGAAATCACAATAAAGGTGGCTTCATCTTTCATAAGCCAGGAACAGGCGTTGCTTAATATGGATGAGCTTGGAGACAAGGATTTTGCTCAGTTGAAAGTTGCTGGTCGTGCTCGTTGGAATGAAGTGTTGGGCGTTGTGGAAGTGGATGATGACAATTTGGATCAGATACGCACGTTTTATTCCTGCCTGTATCGTTCGGCATTGTTCCCACGCATGTTTTATGAATATGATGATGCCGGTGAGGTGTGGCATTACAGTCCGTATGATGGAAAAGTACATCGAGGTTACATGTTTACAGACATGGGGGCTTGGGACATTTTTCGTGGCTTGATGCCGTTGGTCAACTTGCTGTATCCTGATATGGCAGCTAAGATGCAGGAGGGCTTTTACAATACATACAAGGAAAGCGGTTTCTTTCCCGAATGGGCAAGTCCGGGACATAGAGATTGTATGATAGGCAATAATTCCGCGTCCATAGTCGCCGATGCTTGTCTGAAGGGGCTTGGTGTTCAGGATTCGGTTGGCATGCTTGAAGGCCTGATGGTATGTGCCAATGCCAACCATCCTACGGTCAGAGCAACCGGACGCCTCGGTTGGGAAGAGTATAATGCGTTGGGATATGTGCCGTATGACAAGTACAATGAAAGTGCGGCACGGACCCTTGAATATGCTTATGATGACTGGTGTATATATCAAATGGGGAAAGCCATAGGATATTCGGAAGAAAAGATTGCCGTTTATAAAGAACGGGCATCAAACTATAAGAAGTTGTTTGATGTACAGCACAAACTTATGCGGGGGAAGAACGCAGATGGAACCTTTCAGACTCCGTTCAATCCGCTCAAATGGGGGGATGCATTTACGGAAGGGAACAGCTGGCATTACACATGGTCGGTCTTTCATGATGTGAAGGGTTTGATTGATTTGATGGGAGGAGACGGTCCTTTCGTACAGATGCTGGATTCGGTTTTTGCTTTGCCTCCTGTATATGATGACAGTTATTATGGCTTTACCATTCATGAAATACGTGAGATGCAGATAATGGGTGTTGGCAACTATGCCCACGGAAATCAGCCGGTACAGCATGCGATTTATTTGTATGACTATGCTGGTTGTCCCTGGAAAACGCAATACAGGGTTCGGCGTGTCATGGAAAGTTTCTATAGGCCGACTCCGGATGGTTATTGTGGTGATGAAGATAATGGGCAGACATCGGCGTGGTTTGTTTTTTCTGCCATGGGATTTTATCCGGTCAATCCGGTAAGTGGTGAATATGCAATCGGTTCGCCTTTGTTTGAAAACGTCCGCATTCGTTTGCAGAACGGTAAAACCATTAGCATTGCCGCATCGGGGAATAGTGTCAATACTCCGTATGTTGAATCATTGACTGTGGATGGGCGGATACATACACAAAATTATTTGAAATACGAGGAACTGCAGGATGGGATGATTTTGCACTTTGATATGGCAGATACTCCGGCGTATCAAAGAGGGACGGCCGATTCCGATCGCCCTTCTTCTATGTCCGATTGAAAAAGTATATAGGGTCGTGTGGAAAAGGACTGAATGCGCGTTGTCTTTCTGTTTCACCGGCTCATGTTGTGTGTATTTCCGGTCAATATTCTATAGCCTCCGCCCGCAGGTCTTATAACCCGCGTGCGGAGGTCATGTAACCTCCGTGCCGAGGCTATATGACCTCCGCACGGAGGCTGTAGAATATTGGCTTCAGAAACGGCGAACCTT
>CASEAJ010000114.1 GCA_949285425.1 uncultured Porphyromonadaceae bacterium | reverse complement strand
TGTACGGACAAACAGAAAAGTCAACCCGACAAGTGAATAGTTGACAAACGAGTCAACCCAATATAAACATAAGTCAAATCTGAGTCAACCTCTTTTATGCATTAAGATATTTTAAGTCAACCTTATTCGTTAAATGACATGCGTTTTCCTGATTCAACGGCTTAAGTTATCGTTTCACAGCAGTGAGACATTAGTCCCACAGCTGTGGTACATTTGTTTCATTGCTGTGGTACATTAGTCCCACAGCTGTGGGACGACAACTTTTTCGGCATAAAAACAGAATATGTTGGGGAAAAATTCGAAATTTGCAGGGTGTGTGAACATTATGCCACATTCGGTTGTTATTGAAACAAACTGCACGTGAAGTGCCTGTGCGTGCGTCCTGCATGTGACGGCACGACGATATTAAGGACATAAAACAAACGCAGGCTTATGCAAAAGAAAACCATAGAGACCCACATGGCCGTTTATCGGTTCGAAGAACTGGACGAAGATTACAGAATGCTGGTGGAGAAAGCCAAGGAACAAGTCAAGAATTCGTATGTGCCCTATTCGCATTTTCATGTGGGGGCGGCTCTGCTGCTGGAAAACGGGGAAGTGGTGGCCGGCAGCAACCAGGAGAATGCGGCCTATCCATCGGGTTTGTGTGCCGAGCGTGTGACGGTGTTTTATGCCAATGCCCGATATCCAGATGTGCCGGTCAAGGCCATAGCCATAGCGGCATGGACCGACGGGCATTTCCTGGCCCAGCCCATAACCCCTTGCGGTGCTTGTCGGCAGGTGTTGCTTGAAACGGAAACGCGTTTCGGCAAGGACATTCCGGTGCTGCTGTACGGCACGGAAAGCGTGTATGTGCTGGAACGTGTGCGCGACCTGCTGCCTTTGTGTTTTGTGAAGGACAGCATGCAATGATGCGGAAATCCTGCCAGGCAAATCGGACGCAAAGTCAATGACGGCTTTTTCCGGATGTTGCTGTGTGCCCTTTGTGTAACTAAATCTGCACGGGGGCTATTCTCGTTTCAAAAAATAATCCTTACTTTTGTCTCCGGTTTTTGGTATCGGGGCAAATGCTCTGTTTGTGCCGATAAAGAGGGAATCCGGTGAGAATCCGGAACAGTACCCGCTGCTGTGAGTTCGGGCCTGCGTGAGGAGGCCAAACGTGTCGGACTTACTTTTGCCACTTTCCGTTGTTGTGTCCGGCGGTTGGGAAGGCGTCCGGCGAATGCGTGAACAAGTCAGAAGACCTGCCAGAATCCTCGTCGCTTTGCTGTGCAAGGTGGCGCATGGTGCTTTTTTGCTTTCGGGAGTTAAAGGCAAAGAAAGAAATCCGGTGCATGTTTTCCTTTCCTGTGTTGACCCGGTTCTTTTTCCTTCTCTTTTTTTTCTCCCGCATGTGCAATGTGTGTGGACGGATATTCTATGTTCAACTATTAAAAAATAAAAAAAGAAAAATGAAAGTAAGGAATTTTGCTTTGATGGCTTGTGCGGCCTTGACGCTGGGACTGGTTTCCTGCGAACAGAACAACACGGAAACGAAAGAGTATATGGTGACATTTGAAGATGTGACTTTGGGAGAACAGGGCTATTGGGACGGTTCGGACATGCAGGTGGAAGGCGTGCAGGAAGAAGATGAATGGGGAAGTATGACCACCAACTATTATTCGGCTTTTGTGTCGGGTGTGGCAAGTTTCAACAACAAGTACACCAAAGAATATGGTTCGTGGCTGGGCTTTGCCTGCTCGTCTCTTACCGACACGAAGACGCCCGGCTATGAAAACCAGTACAGCGTGGTGGCCGGCAGCGGAGCCTACGCTTCGAAAAACTTTGCCGTGGCTTTCAAGGAAGCCGTCTTGGAATGTCCGCAAAATGAGTACGGATACATGAAAGCCGGCAGCGTGATGCTGGCCAACTCTACGTATGCCTACCTGAGCATGAAAGACGGTGACAGCTATACGGCGCCGTTCGAGGCGGGCAGCTGGTTCAAGGTGATAGTGACCGGTTATCGCGGTGAGGTGGAAACAGGAAAGGTGGAATACTACCTGGCCGACTTCCGCGACGGAAAATCGTTCCTCTCCAATCAATGGGAAACGGTGGACCTGTCGGCCTTGGGTGAAGTGGACAAGATGGCCTTCGGTTTCGACTCTTCCGACAAGGGCGAATATGGCATCAATACACCGACATACGTGTGCGTGGATAACCTGCTGCTCACGCAGGAAGTGGAAAAGCAGTAGGTCTTGCGATGAAAAAATCATAACACATATATATACAATAACAGGAAGAAGACCGGAAACGGTCTTTTGGGAGACCGGGTTTTCGGGAGAAAGCCCGTTTTTTCGTTTTTTTTATGTTGTTGCCAGTGAAAGGGATAAGGATGAAAATGTGCCGGGCAGCCGGAAAAATTTGGCGGATAACATAAAAAGTACTACTTTTGTGCCGGGTAAGTCCTACACGACCAGCTCCCTTCGAACTCCCCCAGGGCCTGACCGCAGCAAGGGTAGAAGGTCGTAGCGGTGCGATGTAGACAGCTTACCCACTTGCCTCTTTAGCTCAGCTGGCCAGAGCACGTGATTTGTAATCTCGGGGTCGTTGGTTCGAATCCGACAAGAGGCTCGGAAAAAAGCAAAAACGCCTTTTGAGACTTCAAAAGGCGTTTTTGCTTTTTTTATATCTTTTCTCCCTTGTATTTGTCCGCTGTTTTTGTTATTTTGCAGGCGTGAAAAACAAAGCGGATGTGACAACGGATGTTTTGGGCAGTAGAAAAACGGACCGTTGTGACCAAAATACAAGGAAAAAGGATATGGGAAAAGAAAAGGTAGAATGGGAATATCCTCTTAAATCGACTTCAGTTAGTGTATTGTGGGATGCAATAGGAACCCCTTACGGGTTGGCCGAGTGGTTTGCTGACAAGGTGGTTGAAACAGGCACGACCTATGTGTTCACTTGGGGCGGGTATGATGAAACGGCGGTGTTGCAGGAAGTGAAGTTTCAGGAATATATTCGTTTTCAATGGGATTATGATGCCGGAAGTGACTGTTATTTCGAGATGCGGATGGTGAGGCATGAACTTTCCGGCGAACTTACCCTCTTGGTGACTCTGTTTGTGGAACCGGATGAACAGGAGGATGAAAAGCGGTTGTGGAACAAGCATGTGGATGATTTGCGGAGGAAAATAGGCATTTGATGCCAATTGATTGTTTGTCTGCGGGTGTTGCAAAAAACTTGGAGGTGTGAAGGTGGTGCGGACCTTCGTTTGTCAGGCATGTATGGCCGTTGGCAGTGAGGGCAGGAACGGTGTGAACGCAGGTCCTGCCGGGTGAAAATTGGCAGGAAAACAAGGGAAACAACCGGATTTTACAGGCTTTGTCTTGTAATAATTTGCTTATTAAAGATTTATTGTTTATCTTTGCGACGATTTTAGGAATAGGAGAGGGGACGAGCAGGTCCCCTTCTTTATTAGATTGCTTTTGTGTATGATTTCCAAAGAACTTGTCAGCCGGATAGTAGAAGAATATCTGCAGCCTACGGACTATTATTTGGTGGATGTGGCTGTGTCGGCAGATAACCGCATTACGGTCGAAATAGATGCCTTTGCCGGAGTTGCAATAGATTTTTGTGTGGAGCTGAACCGTTATATAGAGTCAAAGTTGGACCGCGATGTGGAAGATTACGAATTGGAGGTCAGTTCGGCCGGTCTCACTTCGCCGTTTAAGGTGCTGAAGCAGTATGAAAAGAACATTGGCAATGAGGTTGAAGTGCTTACCGTCGAAGGCAAAAAACTGACGGGGCTGCTGACCGAAGTGTCGCCCGAACGTTTCACGATAGAGACGGAAAAGATGGTGAAACCGGAAGGAGCAAAGCGCAAACAGCTGGTGAAGGAGCCGGTGACGTTTGCCTACAGTGATGTGAAAACAACAAAATATATATTTAGATTCAAATAAAAGCCATGGGCAAAAAAGAAACGATTAACTTGATTGATACGTTTTCAGAATTTAAAGAACTGAAAAATATCGACAGAAGTACACTGATCAGTGTGATGGAAGAGTCGTTCCGCAACGTTTTGGCAAAAATGTTCGGTACGGATGAGAATTTTGATGTGATTATCAATCCGGACAAGGGGGACTTCGAAATTTATCGTAACCGCAAGGTGGTGGAAGATGGAGAAGTGGAAGATGATAACCTGGAAATCTCGTTGTCCGAAGCCCAGAAAATAGATGAAGACTACGAAGTGGGCGAAGAAGTGACGGATACGGTCGATTTCGTTGGCTTTGGCCGCCGTGCCATTCTGACCCTTCGTCAGACCTTGGCTTCCAAAATATTGGATCTTCAGAAAGAAAGCATTTATACGCGCTACAGCGAAAAGGTAGGGGAGATTGTCAGTGCAGAGCTGTATCAGATATGGAAGAAGGAAATGTTGCTGCTCGATGAGGATGGCAACGAACTGTATCTGCCGAAAACGGAACAGATACCTTCTGACTTTTACCGTAAAGGCGATACGGTGCGTGCGGTGGTTGCCATGGTCGACAACAAGAACAACAACCCGAAAATCATTCTGTCAAGAACTTCTCCGCTTTTCCTGCAACGTCTGTTCGAACTGGAAGTTCCCGAAATACAGGATGGCTTGATTACCATCAAGAAGATTGCACGTATTCCGGGTGAACGCGCCAAGATTGCCGTAGAGTCGTACGATGAACGTATTGACCCGGTCGGAGCATGCGTCGGCGTGAAAGGGTCGCGCATTCATGGCATTGTGCGCGAACTTCGCAACGAAAATATCGATGTGATAAACTACACGTCGAATGTGAATCTGTTTATAACCCGTGCTTTGAGCCCTGCGAAAATATCTTCCATCCGTGTGATAGAAGAAGAAAAACGTGCTGAAGTCTATCTGCGTCCGGAAGAAGTGTCGCAAGCCATAGGCAAGGGTGGTCTGAATATCAAGTTGGCCGGCATGCTGACCGGTTATGCGTTGGATGTGTTCCGTGAACTTGATGAAGCGGAAGAAACGGAAGACATTTATCTCGACGAGTTTACCGATGAAATTGACGAATGGATTATTGAAACCCTGAAGTCCATCGGTTGCGATACTGCCAAGAGCGTATTGGCCATACCGCGCGACGAACTGATTCACCGAAGCGACCTGGAAGAAGAAACGGTCGACGAAGTGCTGCGCATATTGGCCTCGGAATTTGACGAGGATTGACACGTCGGTGCCTGTCCGTAACACAGACCACAGTTGCATCGTTTTCGGCATGCGGTCAGTCGGTCGTGTGCGCTGGCATGCATTCCGGGTCTTCGGTCAGGTGTCTGCCGTAAGTATGCATTCTTACGCACCGGAATAGGTCGGGTTGGTGTGTTTCGTTTTTGGGGAGAAAGTGCCCCATGCGGCCGGAACATAATTTCAGCATTTCCGTTTCAACGTCAGCTGACGGTGAACGGTTGTCAAAATCAGGAAGTTTAACAAAAAAGAATATATGCCCGTAAGATTAAGTAAAGCTCTTAAAGATTTGAATGTAGGTCTGTCCACTGCCGTTGAGTTTTTGGCAAAAAAGGGGCAGAAGATTGATGCATCGCCCAATTATAAACTTTCGGATGAGCAGTACATGTTGTTGTTGAAGGAATTCAACAAGGACATGGCTTTGAAACTGGAAGCGGAACAGCTTGGTCAGCTGCGTCAGGCCAAGGAAAAAGGGGGAACGGTGTCCATCGAAGGATATGGGGAAACGCAGAAAAAAGAAGAGGATGTCGTGCGTGTGACCCTCTCCGAGGAACAAAAACCGCATTTGAAGCCTGTGGGGCATATTGACTTGGATGCTAAGCCTAAAAAACATGAAAGGCCTGAACCTGCCATGCCTGCTCCGGTTGCAGAAGAAAAGCCGAAGGAGGTACAGCCCGAACCCGAGGTGGTTGTTGCGGAAACACCCAAAGAAGAACCTCATGTGGCCATGTCGGTAGAACCCGAACCGGTTGTGCCGGCAGAACCGGCAGAAACAGTCCGTCCGGCCGAACCGGAAAAAGTGGCGGCTGAAAAAGAAGAGACAGCGCCGGTTGTTCCGGAAACCGTGAAGACTCCCGAAGAGCCTGAAGTGGCGGAGGTAGAGAAGCCGCTTGAAGTGGCTGAACCGGTTGTTGCCGACAAAGTGGAAGAGAAAAAGGAAGAAAAGGAAGAGATATTTTCGCTTCAGCGTCCGGTGTTGGAGAAAACACCGGTCATCATAGGGAAGATTGATTTGGATACCATCAATCAAAGTACCCGTCCCAAACCCAAGACCAAAGAACAGAAACGCAAGGAACGCGAGGAAAAGAACCGGGCGTTGAAGGAAGGCAAGAAACTGCCTGTAGCGCAAGTCGGCAAGAAGGGTGGCAATAAGGAACAGGACGAGGACAAACCCAAAAAGAAACGTGAACGTTTTATCAAGCAAAAAGTTGACGTGTCGAAACTCGGAGAGCAGGAGTCGTTCTCCAAGAAAACGAAAGCGAAGGAGCATGCCGGCTTCAAGCGTCCGGTGAAGAATGTGGTCAGCGAAGAGGATGTGCAGAAGCAGGTGAAGGAAACGCTGGCTCGTTTGCAGGGCGGAGGCAAGAAATCGACAGCCAAGCATCGTCGCGAAAAGCGCGAAACTGTTCATGCCCGCATGCAGGAGATGGCCGAAAAGGAACTGCAGGAAAAGAACGTGCTGAAGCTGACCGAATTCGTTACAGCCAGCGAGTTGGCCGTGATGATGGATGTGTCGGTGAACGAGGTCATAGCTACTTGCATGAGCATTGGCATCATGGTGTCCATCAACCAGCGTCTGGATGCGGAAACCATCAACATTGTGGCGGAAGAGTTTGGCTTTGAAACGGAATATGTGAGTCATGATGTGGCTGAAGCCATTGGCAACGATGAGCCCGACCGCGAGGAAGACCTTGAACCGCGTGCACCCATTGTTACTGTCATGGGACATGTGGACCACGGTAAGACCTCTTTGCTCGACTATATCCGTAAGACGAACGTGATAGCCGGTGAGGCCGGGGGGATTACCCAGCACATCGGTGCATACAATGTGACACTTGAAAACGGGCAGCGCATTACGTTCCTCGACACTCCCGGACACGAAGCCTTTACCGCCATGCGTGCACGTGGTGCCAAGATGACCGATATCGCCATCATTATCGTTGCTGCCGATGACAATGTGATGCCACAGACGGTGGAAGCCATTAACCACGCTTCGGCAGCCAATGTACCTATCGTTTTCGCCATAAACAAGGTTGACAAGCCCGATGCTCATCCCGACAAGATCAAGGAAGAACTCGCCAACATGAACTACCTGGTGGAAGAGTGGGGTGGCAAGTACCAGTCGCAGGATATTTCGGCGAAGAAGGGTACGGGTGTGGACGAACTTCTTGAAAAGGTATTGCTCGAAGCCGAACTGCTCGACCTGAAAGCCAACCCGAACCGCCGTGCCGTAGGATCGGTCATCGAATCATCGCTGGACAAGGGACGTGGTTACATAGCCACCGTGCTGGTGGAAAACGGTACCCTGCATCAGGGCGATATCGTATTGGCCGGAACGTGTCATGGCAAGGTTAAAGCCATGTTCAACGAGCGTAATCAGCGTATCAAGTCAGCCCGTCCCGGCGAGCCGGTACTTATTCTCGGTTTGAACGGAGCACCGCAGGCCGGCGATAAATTTAACGTCATGCCAACCGAACAGGAAGCCCGCGAGATAGCCAACAAGCGCGAACAGCTGCAGCGCGAACAGAGCCTGCGCACCAAGAAGCACTTTACGCTCGACGAGTTGGGCCGCCGCATTGCATTGGGCGATTTCAAGGAACTGAACATCATTGTAAAAGGTGATGTGGACGGTTCGGTAGAAGCTTTGTCCGACTCCTTGCTGAAACTTTCGACCGAGCACATTCAGGTCAATGTCATCCACAAGGCGGTGGGTGCCATTTCTGACTCGGATGTCTTGCTGGCTGCCGCCTCGAACGCAATCATTTGCGGTTTCCAGGTTCGCCCTACGGCAACGGCGCGCAAAATGGCGGAAAAGGAAGAAATCGACATTCGTCTCTACTCCATCATATACGATGCCATAGAAGAAATCAAGTCGGCTATGGAAGGGATGCTTTCTCCGGAAATCAAGGAAGAAGTTACCGCTACGGTCGAAGTGCTTGAAGTGTTCAAGATATCGAAGGTCGGCACGGTGGCCGGCTGTCTGGTACGCGAAGGCAAGATTGCCCGTTCGAACAAGGTACGTCTCATTCGCGATGGTATCGTAGTGTATACCGGCGAAATATCGGCTTTGAAACGTTTCAAGGACGATGTGAAGGAAGTGGGAACGAACTTCGAGTGCGGTGTTAGCATCAAGAACTACAATGATATCCGTGTGGGCGATGTGATTGAAAGCTTCGAAGAAACGGAAGTGAAGAAAACGTTGTAACCCGGCATGGTGGTGTGGTGAGCATCACATATCGGGAAACGGCGCAGAAAATGATAAAACAGTAATATGCCGTAAAAAATGTGGCGGTGCGTCAAAAGAAACTGATGAACCGCCACATTTTTTTGTTCTCCCTTGTGTGTTATTTTCGACAGACTATTCCGCTTTCAATATCGTACTTTGTATGTCCGTGTTCACCCGGTCTTTGTCTTTTGCGGTTTTGCGTCCGAAGTCGAAGTTGTAGGCCACTTTTATCCAAGCAGTCTGCTGGTAGGTGCGGTCGTGAACAACTTTGTTATAGCCATATACTTTAGGAAAGGTGCCGAGATAAATTTTACGGCTCAAGTCCTTGGAAAAAGGTGCATTTGTTCCGGCTTCTATCCAGAGATTTCGGTATCTCCAGTTAACGTTCAGACCATAGTTGATGGGGTTTTTCGTATAGCTTAGGTCATAATTGTTCAATCCGAGTGAAGGAGATTCAAAAAATGCGCTTATGCCCAGCGATTTCCAATAATAGTTAACTTTGGCAGAACCGGCAAAGAAATCAAAACCATAAGGAACCCCTCCTGTTGTGGTTAATAATCCATAATACCCATCCAGTTTGAAATGCAGACTCTGAGTAGCTTTCCAGGTAACTCCAGCTCCTGCATTTACCATGTGTAACATGTTGTCTGAACGATAGCTGGTTACAATCTTGCTCCCTTCCGTGAAATAATACATCAAAGGTGACTCTTGATTGAAATCATAAGAACCGAACGCGTAAATATTAAAGTTACCGGCCTGCAGGTTATACGACAAGCTGGCTGAATACATTCTGGTTACAGCCAGATTCGGGTTGCCTCGGATAATCCGAGCAGAATCTACAGTCTGTTCTACGGTATTGAGCATGCTGTACTGTGGTGTGATATTTCCGACTGAAATGTTCACATTGATGGATTGTTTGTTTGTCGGTCGGAAAAACGAACGGAAATGAAGCCGTGGCAACAGTGAATAATGTTTTTCACCATCTATCTGATATAATAATGATGACACGCCCGGTCCTATGTGCAAAGATGCCTTTTTTCCTAAAGGAATGCCGTATTCTATGAATAAAAGGGATTCATCCGATTGTACTTGGGATTGGCTGTCGTAGTCTCCACGATAGTCAACGGAAGTGTTAAAGTGAAAATGGTGCATTTGTACGGCCAATGATTGTTTGTTTTTCATTTGCAATACATAATTGAGATGGGCTTGTACATCAAAATAGTTTTCATGGGCATTCGTATATGAAAAGAAATTCTCCTCTTGATAGTTTCGGTTATAAACCGTGTTTGAATAAGAGGATTTCAAGTTCGCTTCCAGTCTTTGATTGTCCTTTATTTTAAAACTGCCGTATAGTTGCATGTTGGGTTTCATGGCAGTTTGGTCTTGTGCACTGCGGGTTTCCAGCTGTTCATCCGGTTGGTGCGAATATACCGTTTGCGATGCCTGCCAACTTCCCGGATTGGCATTGCGTGCGAAGCCGAGCTTGGCTTCCATGGTGCGTCGGTCGGTGCGGTTGCTCACTTTGGCCTGTGCGTATTGCCGGTTGCTGCGTTGCAGTCCGTCGGTGGTTTCGCTGTGTTTTTCTATCGTCCGGTCGGGGAAGGTATAGGTTTCGTCCGACACGGAACGTGCCCCCTCGTAGCGTTTCATGTTGTGTCCGCCCCACACGGTGAAGGCGGTGTTTCCTTTGTTTATCT
>CASEAJ010000113.1 GCA_949285425.1 uncultured Porphyromonadaceae bacterium | reverse complement strand
CCTTACTTAACACCTCATCAGGCACTACTTGATTCTTTTCTTTCATAATCTTCTTCATTTTGCAAATCTATAAAATAAAAAATACGAGACTCATTTCTGAATCCCGTATTTCCATTTACACAAAATATTTTATAGTGCCAAGACTTCTCAGAAGAGAGGGTTTAGCTTTTTATTCTAATTACTCTAACCTTTTACTTTGGAAAGCAGCTCTTAAACTATATTATAAATACTCCTATTGATGCGCTATTAGATTCAAAAACTCTATATATTGATTTATCTTTTTGTATGTAGTTATTTATATTATTGTTCTTTACCTTAAAGCAAAATTTGTAGTCTTTATATGTATCGTCAGTTTCAATATATGCCAAACCGCCCAATTTACTATCAATGAACTTAATATCCATATCTGTCATACTGTAAAGCGGTTGGTCATTTATTTGTGAACGCGGGTCTATGGCGGAAACACTATCATATAAAACATCATTCATATAAATATTTGCTAATGATTCACTTCCTGTTAACTCTATGATACAATCCTCAAATTGTTGTCCAAAATAAATTAAATCATGACAAATAATATCATGCATAATATTTGAAACATCAAATCGATTTTCCTCTATTGCGGTATAATATTTATCAATGATAGATTGAGCTTTACTTACTTTTTCTATTAAAGATAGAAGCTTTGTTCTTGTTTCAATATTTAAATCTCCTAGGATAGTATGTAAGTCAGCTTTTTCTTCTTTAATAATTAGCGAATAAGCTTTTATTCGGATTAAAGACATGATACATAAAAGTCTATCGCCCCATACCGGAGGATTTAAAAGTGGATTATGCTTATTGATTATAGAACAAATAGGATAATCATACCAATTAAAGATATTTTCGCTATCAGCTATTTTAGCATATTGTTTCAATGAGTCGAATATATTCATAAAAATAATGTTTCTAATTTATTGTTCGTAAAGGTACAATATTTTATTGCGCAATGAAATTAATGAGTTAAAATGAAAACCACAAATGGGAGTGCGTTAATCTTTTATGCTTTAGTTGTAATCGCATCGTTTGTAAATATAAAAAGCTTCACCATTCAATAGCGAATAGTGGAGCTTTTTGGGCCAACGTGTATACTTGTTAATATCCCGTGATTGTGATTATAGTGATATTGTTATTCTGTAGTATCCTCATTGGAAGGTAAAGAAATTTCGGTTTGCTCATCACTGTCTTGATGGATAATTCGTTTTTTCAATTCCTTATGAATGGCATTAATTCTTTTTTCAAAGAACTTGTCATAGTCATTATCTAAAACGCCAAAATCTTCAAGATTAATCAAATGAGATTTCATTGTTGCTTCTATATCATCATTCTGTTTTATGAATTTTTTCATATAACTCGCTGGTGATTTTGCTCCAATTTCGCGTTTGTTTAAGAAATCATCCACTATAGTTATGTTAGCAATATGGTTTACATAAAAATAATCCTCGTTCTGCTTGGCTAAATATGCTTTTGGAAAGAAGTGATGATAATTTTTACTATTAGCTTGTTTTAGCCAATAATTACTGATATTGACGAGTGAACCGTCATTAAAAGATTTTGGTTGTTGATAGGCATATATACATAAAATCGCTTTTATGTAACTTCTTCCTGCACTAAACCATCCATTATTTGTTATGCTTTCTTCTGAAATATCTATGCTCCAATCATATTTTGGTAGTTCATCGTTCAGAATAGCATCAATTCGTTTGACATCCTGCCCCAGTTTTGCTTCTACAGAGGAAGAAAAACGTCCAGATAATGCACATCGCCAAAAATAATCTTGCAAATATTTTTGTTTTATCCCTGTTGGCTTATCTATATTATTATAGAAAAAATATGCGAACGGAACAATTAAGGCGTTATAAGGCAATAATTGGCTCACAGGTATTCTGTAATAGCTTATAAAATATTCTATCGCTGATTCAATAGCACTGACACCCTTTTCCCAAGTGTCAATAAACTCGGATTTATTCAGTTTCAGAATTTCTTTTCTTGTACAGTCTTTTTTGATAAAAATTGAAATGCATTGCAAGACGGTCGCATCAGAGATTGTTTCATAATTTAGCGGACGAAGTCTTTCTATCAATTCTTGAAACTTTTCTGATAAATCAAAATTTCTATCTGCATCAAAAGTCTTAGCTACCATTATTTCAAACAATGTCAACGGCTTTCCACCGACATTAATACGAGTAAATACTTCCGTTGCTACATCAAGTGTTGCCTCTTTCAGAGAAATGATTGAAAATAAGTAGCTTTCTATTCGTTTTCTATATTCATCAATTTTGGGATGATGTTTCACTGGGTAACTTGCCAGTAATGTTAATCCTCCATACAACAAATCCATTAGTCTAATATATGACTTTTCATCTCTGTTTTCAACATCTAAAATTACAATTTGCTCGTCTTCAGCGGCTTCCAAGTCCACATACATTCTAGAGTAATCGTCTTCATTTCCGTTTTCTCTTTGAATAGTTATACCTTTAAGGCTTGCAAATAGACTGGTTAAACGTTGTTGCCCATCCAAAACAAAATATACAAAATCTCCAGCAACAGGCTCCGGCAATTCTACTCCTCCAATATTGCGTACGCTGCGCAATCGCTCCTTGGTTTTCCAAAAAATAAATGTACCAATGGGATAACCTTTTATAATGCTGTCTATCAAATTTGCTGATTTTGTCAACTCCCATACAAAATCTCTCTGAAACTGAGGAATTTTAATCAATCCTTTTTCTATGTCACTTATTAATGCGCTGAATGATGAAGACTGAGGATCTGGTAATTTCATATTAATTTCACTTTAATATATTCAATAGTCCGTTAAAAATTTGCCAATCCTAAGCGGCTCTGGCAGTAAATAAAATGAGTTCTTTGAAAAGTATGTCAATAACTTGCGGGTCTGGGTTAAAGCATTAAATTCACAATGAAGCAAAATTACACTTAAGCCATTACAGTTATGTTCTCAGAGTCCAAAGTTACAGAGATTTATTGTATGACCGATGATTTTTGCAAGGAATTTGTGCTGCAACAGGAAATAAACCTTATCATTGACAGGCAACTTGCCATGTTCTTATTTTATATCGAACTCGCAAGTCTGATATAGACATCACTCAATACCCATATCGTCTTTCTTGTTTTCCCTGTTTTCAAGAAAAGCCCCTTGCCTCTTTCCACATTTTGTTCTACCTTTGCAGCGACATTGGATAGGGAATGGAACTTCCCTTGAACCGCTTGAAACATAGCTGATAGTTCCTACTTGGCGTAACGCGTTAGACGATTAGGCCTGGTAGGAACTATTTTTTTGCCATTTGCATTACTTAATATTTAAATATACAAACATTATGTTAGTCAGTCTTGCTTACATTTTTCTTCTGGGCCTGTCAATGGGCTACGTGTTCAACAAACTGAGGTTGCCGGCCCTGCTGGGGATGCTTCTGACCGGAATCATACTCGGACCTTATGCGCTGAATGCGCTGTCGCCCTCGTTGCTGTCGGTGTCGGTCGAACTGCGGCAAATCGCCCTTGTCATCATACTGATGCGCGCCGGGCTTGCACTTGACATCAACGACCTGAAAAAGGTGGGACGCCCGGCAGTGCTGATGTGTTTCGTGCCCGCCTGCTTTGAAATAGGCGGCATGATGCTTGTCGCCCCACGGCTGCTCGGCATCTCTCTGCTCGACGCGGCCGTCATGGGAGCCGTGGTGGCCGCCGTGTCGCCGGCCATTATCGTCCCCAAAATGCTCTATCTGATGGAGAACCGCATCGGCACCCGCAAAAGCATCCCACAGATGATTATGGCCGGGGGGTCGGTAGACGATGTATTCGTCATTGTGCTATTCACCGCATTCACCACCCTTTCGCTCGGCGGGGAAGTGTCGCCCGTCAGTTTTGTACAGATACCCGTATCCATTGCCACGGGGCTTCTGCTCGGCATCGGTGTGGGCTGGGGACTGTCGGCATTCTTCAAGCGGTTTCACATGCGCGACTCCATCAAGGTGCTGGTCATGATGAGTTTCGCCTTTCTTTTTCTCGGAGCCGAAACATGGCTCAAGGGAACCGTTCCGCTGTCGGGCCTGCTTGCCGTCATGGCCATGGGGGCAACCTTGCTGAAAACCTATCCTGTACTTGCCAGGCGCATCTCGCCCAAATACTCGAAGCTGTGGGTGGCGGCCGAAGTGCTGCTGTTTGTGCTCGTGGGCGCCACCGTCGACCTGAAGTTTGCCTGGGCGGCCGGCCTGGCGGCTGTTGCGGTCATCGGCTTCGCCTTGCTTTTCCGCATGGCGGGCGTCTTCGTGTGCATGATTCGCACCCGGCTCAACATGCGCGAAAGGCTGTTCTGCATGATTGCCTACCTGCCCAAGGCCACGGTGCAGGCGGCCATAGGCTCTTTGCCGCTGGCCATGGGACTGCCCTGCGGAAAAATCGTGCTGACGGTTGCCGTGCTTGCCATCCTGATAACGGCCCCGCTGGGAGCATTCGGCATCGACATGACCTACCGGCGCCTGCTCGAACCCGACAACGACACGGAAAACGAAACCCCGATGCCGGCAGACAGCGTTGGGAAATTCGGCGACGACAACCCGAACGGCTGAAAGCGCAGCCGTTTTCTTGCCTCGGGGAAAACGCATGAGAAAAAAGCGACAACGGACACTCAAGAAAAACAAACAAGTAACCCTGATATAAAAGTTTCTCAACTGAACTTGCAGGCTAAACGACTTAATATACGGTACATTTTTCCCCGCCTTGGCCGATGAGCCGGAAAATCGGCCTGGAGAAGCCGACCGAAGGCCTGTTGTCTGAGCGAAGCGAGTTCAGGCATTCAGGCTTCGCAAGGACGGGTTTTTCCGTGCGAAGCGGGCACAGCGGCGGCTCTTTTTGCTTCCTTTTTCCAGCTGTAGGGAATTTCCCGATAAGTGAGTGCAGAGGGCAAACTTGTTTGCACTATGCCGAGCGTGAGGGAAAGGCATTTATGAAAAAGGAAGTCGGGGTCGCAGGGGCGGACAGCCCCTTTGCTGCCAGCCTTAATTCGTCAAATAACACGTTTTATCCTGCGTTTTCCCTGTTTTAATAGAGTAAAGTTATCGTCCCACGGCCGTGGTACACGTGTCCCACGTATATGAAACACGTGTCCCACGAGTGTGAGACACGTGTCCCACATACGTGGGACGATAACATCATCGGCATAAAACCACGACATCACCCCACAAAAAGCCCAACAGCGTCCTCGCAAAACCACAACGCCATCGGCCCCGCCACAACAATTCGACACATTCTGCCCGGACATTTATTTGCGTTATCCATTTTTTTTTACGAAATTTGCGACCTTAAAAATAAGACATAAACAACTATTTTTAAGGAGGTTTAAAGGTGAAAGAGACAAAGTATATTTTCGTTACGGGTGGAGTTTCCTCGTCGTTGGGGAAGGGTATCATAGCCGCTTCACTGGGAAAACTCTTGCAGGCAAGAGGTTTTAAGGTTACCAACCAAAAGCTGGACCCCTACATAAACATTGACCCGGGGACACTGAACCCATACGAACACGGAGAATGTTACGTGACTGTCGACGGCCACGAAGCCGACCTGGACTTGGGACATTACGAACGTTTCCTCAACGTGGAAACGCACAAGGCCAACAACATCACCACCGGACGCATCTACCAGAACGTCATCAACAAGGAACGCCGGGGCGACTATTTGGGAAAAACCGTACAAGTCATCCCGCACATCACCGATGAGATAAAGCGCAACATCAAACTGCTGGGCAGCAAAAACGACCTCGACTTCGTGATTACGGAGATAGGCGGCACGGTGGGCGACATTGAGTCACTGCCCTATCTTGAAAGCGTGCGCCAGCTGCGCTGGGAACTGGGACGCAACTGTCTCATCGTCCACCTCACATACGTGCCCTATCTGGCCGCCGCCAAGGAACTGAAGACCAAACCGACCCAGCACTCGGTCAAGGCTTTGCAGGAACAGGGACTGCAACCCGACATCCTGGTGCTGCGCACGGAACACAACATATCGATGGAAATGCGCAAAAAGGTGGCTCTGTTCTGCAATGTGGAACCGTCGGCCGTCATGCAGTCCATCGACGTACCCAGCATATACCGCGTGCCGCTCAACATGCAGCAGGAACGGCTGGACGAAGTGGTGCTGACCAAAACCGGTTTCGACCTGACCAAGACGCCCAAAGCCGACCTCTCCAAATGGACAGCATTCGTGGAACGCATGGAAAACGCCACCGAAGAAGTCCGCATAGGCATAGTAGGCAAATACGTGCAGTTACCCGACGCCTACAAGTCCATCATCGAATCGTTGCTGCAGGCCAGCACCTACAACGACCGCAAGCTGAAGCTGGAACTGATTCTCTCCGACAAACTGGATGAAAGCAACGTGAATGAAACGATCGGCAAACTGCAAGGCGTGGTCATTGCACCGGGATTCGGTCCGCGAGGCATGGAAGGCAAACTTGCCGCCCTGAAGTATGCCCGCGAACATGACATCCCCTGCCTGGGCATCTGCCTCGGCATGCAGGCCATGAGCATTGAATTTGCCCGCAACGTGCTGGGATATGCCGACGCCAACAGCACCGAAATTGACAGCACCACCACCCACAACGTGGTCGACATTATGGACGAACAGAAGAACGTGCTGAACCTAGGCGGAAGCATGCGCCTCGGTGCATACAAATGCCATCTGAAAAAAGGCAGCAAGGCTTACGCCATTTACGGTCAGGAACAAATCAGCGAACGCCACCGCCACCGTTTCGAATTCAACAACGCCTATAAAGAAGAATTCGAACGCAACGGCATGATGTGCAGCGGAATCAACGAAGAGTCCAACCTGGTGGAAATCATCGAATACACCCCCAACCGCTGGTTCATTGGCGTACAGTTCCATCCGGAATACAGCAGTACGGTGGTCAACCCTCACCCGTTGTTCATCAGCTTCGTGAAAGCGGCGATAGAAACCAAATGAACGGAAGGATGACCAATTAAACGACAATTAGCAAACAACAGAAAAAACGTAAAAAAAGACGGGATTCGGACAAACGGACAGACAGGCAAACGGACTTTTCCGGGTTTTCAATTTCATGTCTGCCCGTTTGTGTTTTCTCCCATCTGCAACAGAAAACAATGGACAAAAACACAACTATCGGCTTTTTACTTATCGCACTGATCATCATCGGTTTTGCCCTGATGAACAAACCTTCGGAAGAAGAAATTGCACGGCAACGCCGCTACAACGACTCCATCGCATTGGTACAGCAAGCCCGCATGGCCTCGGAGGCCGCCATGCGCGAAGCCAACGCTCTGTTGACGACCCAGACTCAAGGGGCCGACTCGGCTACCGTGCAGGCCAGACTGGCCGATGCTTTCGGTGCATTCAAACCCTCGGCCACAGGTACCGACCGGCACTACACGCTGGAAAACGAAGTGTTGAAAGTAGTGCTGAGCTCACAAGGCGGACGGATATATGCTGCCGAACTGAAAGACTACCGCACACACGACTCGTTGCCGCTTCTTCTTTTCGAAGGAAAAGAGAGTGTCATGAACTTCACGCTGCTAACCAACAACAACCGCATCGTGAACACCAAAGACCTGTTTTTCACACCGGTTTCCGACATTCAGAAAGATGCGGACGGCAACCAGACGTTTGCCCTCAGGCTCAACACGACAGAGCCCGATGCCTATATCGACTTTGTGTACACCCTGCCGGCAAACGACTACATGCTGCATTTTGACATCAAGCCGACAAACATAAACAAAGTCATGCCGGCCGGCACCAACTCGCTGGAAATGAAGTGGGCCTCAAAACTGCGCCAACAGGAAAAAGGACGCAAGTTCGAGGAACGCTATGCCACACTGAGCTACCGTTTTGCTTCGGAAACGGACGTGGAAATGCTGAATGCCGCCAAAAACGACTCCAAACGCCTGAACAACCGCATCAAATGGATTGCATTCAAGGACCAGTTCTTCAGCTCCATCCTGATTGCCGACGATGCCATTATCAGCGCCAACCTGAGCAGCACGGTGGAACCGGAACGGAGCAAATATCTGAAAGACTACACGGCCGACATGGTCGTGCCTTTCGATGCGCTTGGAGGTGACCCTACCAGTTTCAAGTTCTTCCTGGGTCCCAACCACCACAAGACACTGGCCGACTATGACAAGGGGGTAGACTCCGACCAGAAACTATACCTGCGCAAAATCATTCCGCTGGGCTGGTTCGGCTTTGTCAACCGCTACTTCATCATCCCGATGTTCAACTTTTTCCGCGGGTTTATCGGCAACATGGGTATCATCATTCTGCTCATGACGCTGGTGGTGAAAATCATCATCTTCCCCATGACCTACAAGTCATACATGTCAAGCGCGAAAATGCGCGTGCTGAAGCCCGAAATAGATGAAATCAACGCCCGCATTCCGGCCGACAAGCCGGCCGAACGACAGCAGGCCATGATGAAGCTGTACAACAAAGTGGGTGTCAGCCCCATGAGCGGCTGTCTGCCCCTGCTGCTGCAAATGCCTATCCTCATCGCCATGTTCGGTTTCTTCCCCACGGCCATCGAACTGCGTCAGGAAAGTTTCCTTTGGGCCAAGGATCTTTCCACCTACGATGCCATCATCAGCTGGCAGGCGCACATACCGCTGCTTTCATCCATATTCGACAACCACATCAGCCTGTTCTGCCTGTTGATGACCATAACCACATTCCTCAGCAACAAACTGAACTCGGCCACACAGGCCGCCGCTGCCGGTGGTGACCAAATGAAAATGATGCAATGGATGATGAACCTCATGCCGCTCATGTTTTTCTTCATCTTCAACAACTACGCTTCCGGATTGACTTATTACTACTTCCTGTCAACCCTTATTTCGGTAGCGCAGACATACATCATACGTGGCACGGTAGATGAAGAAAAACTGCTGGCACAGTTGCGTGCCAAAGGAAACGCACGGGCACAAAACCCTAAAAAGAGTTCATTCATGGAACGTCTCGAAAAAATGCAACGTGAACAGCAAAAGGCCATGATGCAACAGAACAAAAAGAGATAACACCTCTCTCCCCTAATCAAAACAAAACGCAGACAAGCGCAAATACACGCAAACGGGAAAAAAATCTTCAAGGCGTATATTTGCGCTTGTCGCGTCTTTTACAATGAACGAAAACAGAACAAACAACTCAAACCACCCTGCTGTATGAACAGAACATATCTTTTCCTGCTGCTTCTCCTCACATTGTGCACAAACGGCTGCAAAGAAAAAAGCCGCTTCGCCATAGACACCCGCCACTGCCCGACAGTGGAAATCAAACGCTTTGACCGGGACCTGCTGCAACTCGACACGGCCCGGATTTATGACGGCACACAGAAACTATACAGCGACTACCCCGACTTCTTCCCTGCCTACATAAGCAATGTGCTGGGAGCTGATGCCTCCGACACCGCCACGGTGTCCGGACTCATAGCCGGATTTCTGACCGATACCACATTCGCTCCCGTCAACCGTGCCGTACTTGAGACATACACCCGGACCGACGACCTGAACCGGAAACTCTCCGTAGCTTACGCCTACCTGCAACACTATTTCCCCGAAGTCGGACTTCCTGAAGTCTACTTCTTCGTGTCGGGCTTCAACTTGTCCATCATGATGACCGACAAGTATATAGGCATGGGAACGGACATGTATCTGGGAGCCGACTATCCGGCCTATCAGCAACTGACTTACCGCTACATGGTCAACAACATGAAACGCGAAAACATCATACCCGACCTGGTATCGGCCTTGCTATTCCGCGAATTCCGCATGGGCGACACCCCCAACCGCCTGCTCGACAACATGCTCTACAGGGGGAAGGTACTGTTCCTGCTGTCGGTGTGCATGCCCGATGAACAAGCCGAACAGATTATAGGCTACACCACCGAACAACTGGAGTGGTGCAACAAACACGAACGCCAGATATGGGCATCGGTCATTGACCAGAAACATCTGTTTTCAACAGACGTGTTCCTCATCCGCAAATATGTGAACGATGCCCCCTTCACCAGCACCCTGTCGCAAGACTCTCCCGGACGCGTAGGCACATGGCTGGGCTGGCAAATCATTGACAGCTACATGAAGAACAACAAGGACGTATCCCTGCAGGAACTGATGCAGGAGAACGACTATCAGAAGATATTGGAAAACTCGGGATACCGTCCGTAAACACATAAAAAACGGGCGGTTGTCTCCGAGGAAACAACCGCCCGAAAAAATCACACAATCTCTTTTTATAACCTTACCAAGCTACAATCCTAGTATTTTTCCTTTACCAACGGGCAGGAAAGCAAATAGTCCAGACTCATCCGAACGCTTTCCACCGGTGCGAAGTTATATCTTTCCACTTCCACAACCAGATGTTTGGCCCCGGCCTTGTCGGTATTCTTGAATATGGCATCAAAGCCAACCATACCGCTCTGACCCAATTCCTTGTTGTCTTTTATGTGTAACAGTTTGAAACGTCCCGGATATTTGTTGAAATAGTCCACCGGGCTGTTCTGTCCGCGAACTACCCAATACACATCCATTTCGAAGAATACATATTCCGGATTCGTGTGCTGCAACATGTAGTCGTACATGATTTCACCTTCCACTTCCGTAAATTCATGGGCGTGGTTATGATAACCATATTCCAAACCGTATTCCTTGCACAACTTTCCTACTTCGTTATAATAGTCGCAATACGTCTGCAAGTCGGCCAAAGTTTTGGGCACGTCCATCCAGGGCGTAACGATATAGCTTGCACCGGCAGCCTTGTGTGCTTCCACGCACTGTTTCCACCACTTCATGGCTTCGGTAAAATCTTTCGACTTCAGTTCATCTTCCGACAGCCCGCGGCCCGTATGCGATGACAACATGAACATGCCGTTCTTTTCAAGGTCAGCCTTGAATTCGGCCGGAGTACGTCCGTAGAATTTGCCATCTTTGTAGTTTGCAGTTTCTACAGAAGTGTAGCCCATTTCACCTACTTTGGCTATCGTTGCGGCATAATCTTTACCTATATCATCACGCAAAGAATACAACTGCAACGCAATGTCTTTTTGTTTTTTTGTACAACATGTCTGTTCCGTACATGTTTTTTGTCCGCATGACAGCATGGCCATGCCGACAGCCAGTAAAAGGATTGTCTTTTTCATTTTCTTATTTTTTTATTGATTCACAAATGTCTTTTAGCAACAAAGGTTTGTCTGTTGTTATGTAGTCTGCACCTTCCTTTATCAATGTCCGCATGTCTTCAGCCCGATTGACAGTCCAGGCATTGACGGTCAGTCCCAACTTGTGCGCCCGCGCTATCCAGTCGGGATGCTGTTCGAAAAGCGTGTAATGATAGTCCAAGCCATCGAGGCCAGCCCTCTTGACATCCTCCGGCGAAAGGTTTCCGGCAAGATAGGAAACTTTGGCCTTTGGGTCGGCTTTCTTTATCTCCCGGCAAACATTGAGGCTGAACGAAATGTATTCCACCTGCTTCCGCATGCGGTACTTTTCCACCAGTCCGGTGACAATGAGCACTGCGCAATTTTCGTGATTGAGCGTACGGTGAGGCTTTATTTCAAGTATAAGTTTGATGGGGTTGCCCGACTGGGCCTGTTTCAGATATTCTTCAAGCGTAGGCAACGTTTCACCGTTTTTAATCTTGATATCCTTTATTTTATGATATGGGGTGTCTTCTATTTGCAGGCCGTCTATTTCGTTGTCGTGATGCACAACAGCAATGCCATCAGCCGTAACGAGAATATCGAGTTCAGAACCGAAAAATCCAGCCTCTTGCGCATGCGACAAGGCCGCCAGCGAGTTCTGTGCGGAACCATCGCAGTCCCAGAATCCACGGTGCGCGACAATCCGCGTCTGCGCACACAACGGCAAAAGGGCTTGAAGCATAAGAAATGACAAAAGAAACGCTCTCATCGCACCCAGACTTAAGTAAAGGAAAAGGTATCGGCCCTGTGAGTCTGCAAGGCATGACCCGCAGGGCCGAACACTACAACCAATAGTTTATCTTAGTCCAAGATTTTCACTTTAATGTTGCGGAACCATACGTCATCGCCATGGTCTTGCAATCCGATGTAACCTTCGTGGTTTTCACCGCCACAGTTGTTCAGCAATTCAAATGCCAACGGCCATTTTTCTTCACTGAACTTGCTGGCTTGCAACATGTCCGTCCACTGCTGTGTCCACAAGTGATATTCCAAAACGTTTTCATCGTTCTGATAGTGAACCACCGTACCTTTGTACACCATGATAGTGGTCTTGTTCCATTCGCCGAAAGGTTTGGCGTTCTGCGGTTTGGCAGGAATCATGTCATACAATGAAGAAGACTTGCGGTTGCCATCCTTACCCAATTTTGCATCGGGGTGGTTTTCGTTGTCAAGCACTTGCGATTCGGGGCAAGAAATATAGATAGGTTCCATGCGCCAGTTGCCGTCCTTGTCTTTTGCTTCTACTTCCTGAGCCAGATAGAAGATACCGGAGTTACCGCCTTTTGACACTTTCCATTCAATCTGCAATTCGAAATTTTTGAACTTGTGAGCAAAGATAAGGTCACCGCCGTCGCTGTTCTGGGCTTCGCCACCACCTGTTCCGTTAAACTTGATGCAGCCATCTTCAATGGTCCATTTGCCCGGCACCGCATCCTTGCCATAGCCTCTCCAGCCATTGAATGTGCCATCAAAAATCGTTATATAACCATCTGCGTCTTTCGCAAACTTGCTCAAATCAACTTGAGGATTGTCCAATACTCTGTATTCAGGCACTTTGCTTTCTGTTTTAGCTGTTTTTTCTTCGCTCTTGTTTTCGCCTTTTTTCGCGTTTCCGCCACATGCAACCAACGAAAGGGCCAATGCAGCGCATGTTACTGATAAAAATACGTTCTTCATCTTGTGTTCTTTTATTTTACTGTTTTTTATAAGGATTCAGGCACACGTTTTCGTGTGCCTGAAATGAAATTTATCTCGGCATGTCGGGCAATTTCCAACCATCGCGATAGTTGTGTTTGATCAACTCTTCAGCGAAAGCTCTCGCATTAACCGGATCAGTCCAAGTCTTATCAAACGACGGGTGTCCATCTTTGATGGTGAAACCATCTTTGATCACAGTGCGAATTGTTTCGTCCGGACCGATATTGGTGAAGCGCATGTTTTCGCCATCCCATTCCAACGTGCGGTTGAGTGCCTGCAGACGAACGGCCAACACACCCATTACCACCATTTCGTTGAACGGTCCAGCTTCGGCAAAGGCCGATTTCAGCACGCGGCGGTTGTCTTTGTCTTCTTTACAAGCACCTACCCAGTCCATTTCATGTGAAACGTTCACACGGCGGCATACTTGCGGGAAATCTCCAGTCTGGAGATAGCGGTCGGGGTTAGACAGCAAGAACGGCTTTTCTCCGTAACATCCACAAATCAAAGTATCTTTTGTTCCGTGGAAAATGGTCAATCCACCGCCGGGGCCCATCAGCTGACGGCCTTCGGGGAATCCTTTCGGACGTTCGGGCATCATGCCACCATCATACCAGTGTACTTCCACTTCGGGCATAGCCACTTTCGGCATGTTGTCACGAGCCGGGAAAATGAATTTCACATGCTGAGCCTGCGGAGCACATGCGTTGAGCAACAAAGTAGACGAAGCTTCCACTTTCGTTGGATAACCCAACTTCAAGGCCTTGAAGGGCTGGTGCATGATGTGGCAAGCCATGTCACCCAGTGCGCCGGTACCATAGTCCCACCATCCGCGCCAGTTCCAAGGATGATAAATGGCGTTATAGGGATTCATTTTGGCCGGTCCGGTGAACAAGTCCCAATTCAAAGTCTTGGGAATGCGGTCCACTTTTTCCGGAGCATTCAAACCTTGTGGCCAGATAGGACGGTCTGTAGCACATTCCACTTTGGTCACTTCACCAATGGCACCGCTCCAAATGCATTCGCAAACCAAATCTGTTCCTTCACCAGACGAACCCTGGTTACCCATCTGAGTGGCAACTCCTGTAGAAGCGGCCAGTTTGGTGAGCAAGCGCGATTCGTACACCGAGTGGGTCAACGGTTTCTGGCAATACACGTGTTTGCCCATTGTCATGGCATCGGCCGTAATAATGGCGTGTGTGTGGTCGGCTGTCGCAACGATGACGGCATCGATGGATTTGCCCATTTCATCGTACATTTTACGATAGTCCCAATACTTCTTGGCGTTGGGGAATTCGTCGAACACACCCTTGGCATACTTCCAGTCCACATCGCAAAGAGCCACGATGTTTTCCGTCTTCTTCACTGCGTTGATGTCGGCATGTCCCATACCGCCGATACCTACGGCCGCAATGTTCAGTTTGTCACTTGGGGATACGTGTCCGTATTTCTTTCCCAATACCGTACTCGGCACCACCGCCAGTCCGATGGCTGCTGCTGTGCCCTGCTTCAAAAAGCTTCTTCTTGAAATTTCGCTTGACATAAATCAATCGTTTTTCGTGGTTAATAATAATATGATATCAAATAAAAAAATGATCAATTGATTTTTTCGATTTCCTCTTCCACATCCTTCATTCCATCCTTGAAACTTTTCACTCCCTTGCCAAGCCCTTTCATCAATTCCGGAATTTTCTTTCCACCGAAAAGCAGCAATACGACAAAAGCGATGATAAGTATCTCACCGGCTCCCAAATTACCTAAAAACATAAGATTTCCCATGATACAACCTCCTTATTTAAATTGTTTTAATAATTCAATATGCTTTATTTATGAATGTTGACGTATCAGTCCATACCCTGAAGTCATGTGACGCCGACGCTCGCGAATCTGCTCCAATGTTTCCAGATTGCCGATGGCCGGAAGGTCATGTTCAAGCGAGTCATAATAGAACTTCCATGCATACTCCGATGCGATGGCCGCATCGCGCATGGTCGGAAGATTGGGATGCCGTACCCCCGACTCGAGCGACTGTGCAAAACGTTCACACAACACATCGATGTTCTTCTCGCCATGCGGACGTTCAATGTGAAGCGTTTCATTCACACCACGCAAGTCTACCACCGCCGTTTTGAAATCATGCGTCATGCGGGCAATGCCTTTCGTCCCTATAATGTCGACATACGAATTGTGCGTCTGGTCCTTGGCCAGTTGTCCATACACCTGCCCTTGTGTAATGTCAAACACCACACCGTTCTCAAACACGCCATGACACTGCACCCACCACGGATCCTTGTAGTTCCACATGCGAATGCCCTGCGAATGCCAGCTTTTGAATTCCGAACCGGCATGCCAACGGGCTATGTCCACATAGTGCATGCCGCAATCGTGAAAACCGGGTCCTTCATATTTGTGCCCTTCGCCGGGGGCAAGTCCCGGAGTCATGTGGCAAATGCGCACAATGGCCAGCTCGCCAATTTCACCCGAGGCGACAAAATCTTTAATGGTCTGATGATACCAGGAATTGCGAAGATAGAGGTTGGCTGTGGAAAGAAGAGAGGAATTTTCGGTCATACGCACAATGTCCCACTCGTTTTCTACCGTGTCGGATATCGGTTTCTCGGCCATGATATGTTTTCCGCTCGCAATGGCCTTTCTCACCTGTTCCTTGCGGGAATTGGCCAAAGCAAACAGTCCGACCACTTGCACCGTGGGGTCATCGAATATTTCCTGTTCGTCTGAAATAATCTTCGATTCGGGCGACAATTTATGCGCAAGTTCACGCGAATAAGGGCTCACATCGCAAATATAGGCCACATCCCACTTGCCGCTTTTCTGCATTTCCTTGAGATAGAACCCGCCCATACGTCCAAAACCGATGATACCAACTTTAAGTTTAGAATCCATGATAATATGTTTGCACATTAATTATTTAAGGACTAAAGCCTTATTTCGTTCTGCACAACAAAGATACAAGCTAAAAACATGAAAACAACCCGTATATAAAGAAAATATAAATTAATAAAACATACAAAATACTATAAATTAAGATTTTGAATGTTTTTTTACATTCAAAAATATAAATCCAAATGATGTTGTGTTGCCGCACACAGCAGCATTTCAAGCACCCTTTACAGACGAGGAACCGACAAGAGTTCCAAAGCGATTTTAGCATGGAAAATTTTCAAAATACTACGCAAGTCGGGATAACGTTTTATGCAAACAGCACGCTGTTTTCTTTTTATGCCATCAAAGTTATCGTCCCACGTATGTGATACACGTGTCTCACATATATGGAACACGTGTCCCACATACGTGATACACGTGTATCACATACGTGAGACGATAACTTTGTGTCATTTAACGAATAAGGTTGACTTAAAATATCTTAATGCATAAAAGAGGTTGACTCAGATTTGACTTATGTTTATAT
>CASEAJ010000112.1 GCA_949285425.1 uncultured Porphyromonadaceae bacterium | reverse complement strand
TTCATTCGATGGTGGAGGACGTAATCGACCAGCAGAAATACGTGAACCGGCTCATAACCCTTGTCGACCACATTATGGGCGCAAGCGCGAAAGGCGCACTGCTCTACCCCGACAATATCCTGCCGGAAGGCTACACTTGGGAGGACCTTCGCTACGCATGGTCGAAGCCCGATTCAATTATTCCCTATCATCCTCGCGGTGCCGGCGACAAGCCGCAGCAGGTGTCGGCCAACGCTACGAATATCGGCGCCTACGAAATGCTTGACCTGCAAATGAAGCTTTTTGAACAGATTTCCGGTGTGTCGGGCGTGCTGAAAGGACAGACGTCAAAACCCGGCGCAGGCATCCAGCTCTATGAAAAGGAAATCGAAAATGCCACCATCGCCCTCAACGACATATTCGAAACCTTCAAGGCCTTCCGCGCCCAGCGCAACGAAAAACTCGCAGCCGTATTAACATCCCATTTTATATAAATGGATAATATTAAAACAATTATAGCACCAAATAGGCCACAAACAATAGAACGGCCTGTTCCATTTTTTAAACTATTAAAAAATGATGATATTGTCCATATTCCATTCGTGGTTGGAGTCGAGAATAAGAGACTCTACATTGTTTAGGTTAATTGGGGAATCCTCTCCATAATTCTGGCTATGACTCTTTTCTCCCATTGTATATAAACGATTTCGTACTATACTATAGCAGTAATCTGTGTCTGGGTTCTTTTCTATGGAAATGATAGCTCTTCCTCCATCATCTGGTAGTGTGACAATAGTACGGGTCTCCTCTTCATCTGTATCGCGTAATTGTACATTCCAATATTTCAGAATACCGTCATTCTCGTTGGTAAGTTGCATCTGGAATGTCGGAATGCTTTTCTCAAGAGCTTCCTTCGAGATGGCAACGGCAATCCAGAATGCATCACCGAATACACTTCCCTCTAGCAAAGAAAGACTACCTTCCGGATATTTTTCCGCATCGATTCTCCAGTTCTTATCCAACCCGTTCAAAAGTCCATCACCATTGATGTCTAGCGGTAGAGAACTGTCGGTGTTTCCCGGGAACCATTTACTTAAGTCGATTTCATAGACAACGAAGGCGTCCTTTTTTTGAGAATGTGCCAATTGGGCATCATAGTCTGTTCTTGGATTGGTGCCGTTTACCACATTTTCTTTATTGAAATTCAATGGATCTTCTAACCCGCGAAATCCTCCGAATATCACCGTTTGATTACGTTGTGTTGCCACCAGTCGTAATTTGGCTACCGGGCTATCTCCAACGTGTGTGGGGATGTCTGTAAAATATCCAAACGTACCAGCAACCTGCCTGCGTAGAACTATAGTTGCAGGGGCGGCCCCGGATTCTGAATCTTGTTGTGAGTAGATTTTCCCATCTTTTACGATAAATATTTCAGCTCCGGCAAAAATTTCATGAGCGTCGTCGCCCAATGGAACAGTTGCTGTTTCCGTCTGATTGTAATTGTCGCCAGCTTCTAATCCTTTGAATGGTTCATAGTTTCCGTAGGTGTTGCTTTCATATCCAATGGCATATACGATATAAGAGTGTTCGTCCTTCAGGCAGTCTGTACCGTTGAGTGTGATGGTTGCCTTACGTCCTTCTCCGTTTTCGTTACTCCATGGAGTACTGACTATATTGGCAGTATTGCTCCAGTCGTTAAGCGTTGTTTTGTATACGATTTGAGCAGGGACTTCATTTTTCACAATGATTAATGACAACTTGTCGAATGTCTGTGTCGGGCTGACACTGGATATAGGACGTCGAGTCTCTATATTGAAGTTTTCTCCAATACTAGCTACTGCGACAGTAAAGGATTGTGAGGCTGTCATGGGGCTATCTTTTGTAGCGTCGTTGTTGCAGCTTGTAACTGAGACTAAAAATGCACATAGAAGATATGCTGCGTAGTATCCTGTTTTCATATTTTTAATCATTTAGTACGATAGGCTGTGAAGGAGAGCCTAATTTATACAGATTGTTAACTTTAATTTGATAAAGATATCTATTGGGGTCATCGATAATGCCGGTACCCAAATCTGTTTGAAAGTTCAGATTCTCGCCATCAAGCACAAGCTTTATCCGCTTATTCCCTCCAATAATACCAGTGCCATAATCTGCCACAAGTTCTGCAATCAGCGTATAATCGAACTCTTCCGCGTCGGGTTTTGCTTCCGGCAGTAGAAAAGCTGTACCTCCAAATACCTCTCTGCCTACTACTCCAGACCCGATTTCTTGCATGTTGAAAGGAATATCAAGAATGAGTTTTCCTTCTGTTTCGTTTTCGTATGGACTGTCGACAATATATGGAGGCTCAAACAGATTTACCTGGGTATTGCGGGATTTATACAACCATACACGTACTCCTTTGTAAGTTGTTGTCATTGGTTGAAAATAAGCCTGAATACCGGCGACATGGCGGTACAGGTTAACTGTTCCGATATCCATACTTTTGTCAGTCGTCGTAAACTGAATTTTTCCGGCAAACAGTTCGGAATGGGCTATGTCGTTTACGGTTTTGCCCGCTGCCAGTCTGGCTACCGCATTTCCGAGAGTAGTGCCGACAGTGATGGCTTCAGGTAGATTGTAGGTTTCTCCTGATGTTATTCCGTCCCAGTCGCTTGCAGTTGAAGCGAATTTCTGGTTATCAAGTCCAATGGCTAATAGCGTATGCGGTGTATTGGCTTTGAATGTGTATGAAATGGTATAGGATTGGGTAGCTGTCTTCGACGGATTGCTATCGTAACCACCGTGATAAATGAACCAGTCTGTATCGGTGACATAAACACATTTTGCATTATCACCACTGCCTTCAAAGAAGTACAGATACACGTCGGTCACATGCTGAGAACCTTGGGTCTCACCATTGTCACCTTCATGTGGTTGGAGGATTGTGCGCGTTTGGATTGCATCGTTGGTACGCAGTGACAGGCTGATTGTACACGTTTCGTATTCCGGCTCATTGTTGTAGTAACAACCGGTAGCCATGAACGCACAGAAAATTGAAAATATATATAGTTTGAATTTCATTGTTTGCCGATTTATTGTTTTTGCAGATAGAATCTGTTGGAATTACTGCTCAAATTATCCACTGTGATCTTCAGACTGTTGCCCGTGAGTGTATACTTTTTGTCAGTCAGTTTGTCAATAAGAATCCAGTTTCTCCATGACGAGTTGTATTTTAGCGTCATAGTGCCTTGTTTGCCGTTTCTGACTGTCATTCCGATTCCAATTTTATTCAAATTGTTGAATTTCTGAATGCATAATGCCTTGTTGTCAGCAATGCTGTAGATGGCTGCGTTGGCGGCAATTTCACTATCATACATGTAATAGACATCCTCGCCGTTGGCTGCCGAATTTTTTGCATTGCCAGACTGGTAAAGCAGACATCCGCTTGTCTGTCCGCTGACAGTGAGCGATATTTGCATCATGCCTTTTTTGAGCTGTGTTGCTGTGCCCGACAGTTGTTTGAGGTTCTGAGCGGCTGATGCCGTCGGCTCTTGTTTCAGCATTGTTTCCGAGTAATACACGTTCAAGGTCGTTGATGGCACTGTCGCCGATGCGAAGAACGACTGCATAGGAGCAATGGAGGTTTCAATGCCGTTCGTTCCTGCCAGTACACCATCGATTAACGTGATAATGGTGCTGCTTCCGTTTTGTCTATCTATTCTGACAGCGCTGACCTCTGGATTCAGTGCAAGAAACTGTTGGATGTCAATATGTGTCATGAACGGATTTCCGGCAATGAATTCCGTTCCGGCTATTTCATTATGCAGGGTAAAAGTAAAGTCTGATTGTGTTCCGGCTACGAAGTTTTCAGGTTCGTAGATAAATCGTCCGTCTTCAGCACCGGTATGCACTTTCCGGGTTTCTTCCTTCACCCATTGTCCGTCAAGGTTGTAGTAATTGTAGGTGGTGTATTTTTTGGGGAAGCGGAGTCGGTAGCTGGCACCACTTGTTCCTATTTTCATGGAGAAGCCTTCGCCGGGCGAATAAGCTTCGGCTACGGCATTGAACGGTTTGCTCCAGTCGGCTTCGATTGCGGCGATGGTGGTGTTTTCCGTATTGCCGACACCGTTGGCTACGACCACTGACTTGCTCCACATCCGCTGGAATACACGCGGATTTATGCGGATTTCCGGATAGTTAGCGCTTGTCAGTTCCGTAAAATAGATGGGTAGGGGTTGGTTGGAAACAAACATATCGCCTGTCACCATGCCTTTCAGCGGTGCGGAAAAATTCTGATAGGTTCCGCCGGTTACGAATGTTTCCACAAATGCCCGTTCGTATTCAAGATAATGGGTGTTGACAACCTCAGCTCCCGGTTCGAAATGGATATAGCGGCAGCAGTTGGCCTCTTCAAAGTCATTGTCGTCAATTCTTTTCAGTTCCGGATATTTGCCGGCATTAGCCGGAATCACAACGTCGGTACAACCCCATGGTGAACCGTCGGTCCAGTTGTTCCAGTCTGTCCAGTCTGTCGATTGGGGTTGCGGTTTCCAGGTTGTCTGCAAAGCATGTACTTTGGTTTCCAGTCCGTTTTGCGGAAGGCCGCTAATTGCGTAATAGCCAACCGGGAGTTCGATTGTAAAAATCTGGCCGCCGCTCTTGTCGGGATAGGCTGTAGCTTTGACTACTGTTTCTTTTCCGCCATACATGGGATAGCAAGTAAATGTCACTTCCTGTCCGATTTCAGCACCGTCAACGTAAATGTCGACAGCACCTTTCTTGCTGGTCGGGTCAATGCATGTATGTTTTGTCCAGCTTTTCGTGTAGATGTTATCTTCCGGATTCGGAGTTACGTTGTCTTCAATACAGTCGGGTACACCGTTACCGTTTTTATCGGCTTTGGTATAGAATCCGTATACCTTTATTGATTCTCCTACATTTGCTATTGCCGGGAATGACACTCTGGCTTCATCGTAAGCTCCTGTCGGTGTCACCTCCAGATAGATATATCCACCTCCGCCGATAAGATCGATATCAGCAAGGCTTCCGCCTGTTGAGTTGTCGGCTACCGGTGAGTTGGTATGATATGCCGTAAGCCTTACATCTTGCAATATGTCAATGGAAGTGAGGTTGGTTGGCTTTTCGAAAATTACTCCGACAGGCTGGTTGGCCGGCATTTCGTTGAAAGAAATGGCGAGAGTGCTTGCATTGATGGCATTGACTCCCATCGCGATGGTGGCAGCACTTGTGATGTCATTGTCGATGACATGCCCCAGATCCATAAAACCTGTCCCCACGGCTATTGAAGGAAGTTTGCTGTTTTCATAGTTTATGGTTGCTCCGTCTTTTTGTGCCGTAATCAGCTCGGTGCAAGACTCGGCCAACGATGAGGAACTGCTGCAATCGACTGGTTCGTAGAATGCGTAATACATTCGCAGTGAGTTGAGATTCAGGTTCAGCAACCCGGCCGACCAGAGTTCTATGCGGTCAAACTGCTCGGAAGTTTCGATTGAGAACTTCACTTTTGTTGCATCGTTGCCCAACAAGCCTACTTTAACCGTGTTGTTTTCATCTGTCATTCCGCTGAAAACTTCCTTATCTCCGTCCAACAGGCGGATGTAGAAAAATTTGAGTGCATTTGCCCCCAAGAGTTGTGCGCTGTTTTGGAGTACAAAGCCAGTGCGGATTTCTTCTTTTGCAGAATTTATTTTATTATTGGAATTTATAGCCACGAGTCCGCGGTGCTCAATCAAATTGAGTACGGAAACGCATTCGGCATAGTTAGACGTGTTTTCATCAATCAGGTTTTGAGCATCATGCTCAGGAATAAAGATATTGACCAGTGCACCACCGTCCACTCCTTCAACGGAATAGTTTGTTTCGGTAGCTGTGTTTGTCATTGTGATGTTGCAGCCTTCCGTGGCTGTTTCCTGATTGCGGGTGACAGTTATTTCGTCAATGTAAGTTTCTCCGTTTCGCGTATATATGACCTGAACGGTGTAGTCGCCGTTGGCCGACATGTTGATGAGGCGGTTGCCTTCAATCATTGCCGTTGCTGCATCGGCTGGTTTCTGGAGTAGAACATACTCCACTGTTCCTCCATGTTTTTTATCGGTGGGCAGAGTATAAATGTTGTCGGCAGTGGTATCGTCTCCAATGTTAAAATAGCTGGAAATGTCAACTTTTACCGGGTCACGCATAAAGGCATAGTAGAGTTTGGTATTGCCAAATAGTTTTACTCCTCCCGGAAAATATATTTTTAGTTTTTGAGCATCCTTTGTGGTTGTCATGGTGTAGAATGTTTTACTTCCGCCTAATACTGATACGGAAATTCCGTTCTCGAGGACTTGCTTGTCCTGTTCTTGGTCGTTTTCATCGAAAGTCTGCAGGTAGCTGCCACTTAATGATACTGGAATGCTGGCAAGCTCAAAACCACTTGCTTTGAATCCTATGGTTGAACCCGCAGGAATATTGGCTCCAAAATCAACAGTGTACCATGCTGGAAATTGTAAGATTAATAAGTTGGGAACACTGCAATAGTTTTCTAAATTAGAATCAGTTAATTTTTCACTTGGCTTGCTATCTACACTGCTGTCAGCCGTTGCGTTTCCATAATACTGTCCTTCGGCTGCGATTTTCTCCTCGTTTTCGCCAACATAACCATAGAAGATTTCCATGCCGGATAATAGATCAATTGTCAATTTTGCGTTGCCGAGACGAATTTCATCGAACTCTTTTGTCGCTTCAATTTCAATCTCGCTATTGCCGTCGGCTGTGCTCAGCAAACCTAATTGAAGCAGTCCGAAACCGCCAGAGTCGGATACAACATTCGTTTCTTGTTTTACTCCTTTTAGATAAGTTTCAACCCAGAAGCCGCCTATAATGTTGGCATCAAGCAGTTTGGCTTTGTCGACTTTCATCACGAAGCCGGCTTTAATGGTCTTGCCGTTTTCCGGCTTGTAGGTGCGATAAATGTCACGGATGGCCATGATGGGTTCACCTACGGAAACACCTGCCACTCCACTGAACGAAACGGAGTTGCTAAGGTCGGTGTCTGTCACATAGCTCAAATGGTTTTCTGACGAGAGGACACTGATGGCACTCTTGGTCAGTTCGTTGATAATACGGCCTTCTCCCACCAATGGAATACGACACGTAGGGGTAAACGAACCGTCTGTGTTCCGGATTAGTCCGGAAGTGCTTACAGCATTTACCTTTTCCGGAGCACTAAACTCCGGTTCACGCATAAACGATGTTTTGTCGATACACGACTGCAAGAGCAGTGGAGTGAACAATAGTGTCGTAATGATGTTTTTAAGTTTCATTGGTCGTTTCTTTTTTAGTGGTGTTGGTCGTTATTTCGTTTAAAATCAATAGTTGTCAGCGGAGAAATAGAAGAAGCCTTCCCGTCAGCCTTGGCGGGAAGGCCGGCTTAAGTTATGTCGTAGAAGCGTTGCTTATTCAATCTCCATATTGTGGATAACTTCCCAATTGTCGTTGACAATCAGTTCAAGCTCATGCTTGTTGTTCAATGGAGTTGGTTTGTCTGGATCTCCTGGTTCTGGATCCGGATCTTCTCCGTCGCCCGGGTCGTTAGACGGGCGTTCGCCGATGCCATACAGGTTGTTGCGGACAATGTTATAGCTGTTCTTGTTTTCAGTTACTGATGTGCCGGCACTGAAAGCACTGCCTTCCCAAGTGTACAATGTGTATTGAGGTGTTGTAGGAAGATTTACTTTCCAAGAACGGAGAACACCATTCCCACTATTTGTCAATTGAAGGGTGAGGGTCTGGTTTGATTCAACTTTAGCAAACGGGATGACAAATGCACCGCCGAATACCGAGCCTTTTTCGAATGTCGGCTGCGTTGTTACTCCTGCAAATGTCGGTTTTTTCCAGTTGTCGTAATTGTCACCTGTCGAGATTAAGTTGTTTTCATCTGGAGTAATATTAGTAAACCACTCGCTTAAGTTGACTTCTGTCAGAACTTTGTCGAATGCGGAGCCAGACGTTGCACCGTTAACAACGGCTTCAGTGATGGTGTTGCCGGTTCCGTTGTTGTCCAGGTCAAGGTTAGCAAAGTGACCCAAAACCAACTGGTTGTTTTCGCCAGAACCCACAAGGCGAAGCTTGGCTGCACCCTCTATATATGGGATATCCTTAACATATACAAATACACCGGCTACCTGGCGGTTCAATACCACTGATTTTTTGAAGCCTTTTTCTTTTTCTACAGAAAATTCAGCTACCGAACCCGCGAAAATTTCTTCAGCGCTGCCGTCTGTGCTCAGTGTCAACACTGCATTTTCTTGGAATTTTCCGGCTGAAACAAGTTGGTCGGTGATTGTACCATAGCTGCTGCCGGTATGATAGCCTACGGCAAAGATTTCATAGTTGCCGTCCGGAAGTTTTTCGTCAAGTACGATGTTTTTGAATTTGCCGTCATCTGTTCTGTAATCGGCTTCATCTTGCCAGTTATCAAAAGTCAGAGTTTTTACGATTGTGTTGTCACCGGCATTTACAATATAAAGTACAACATTCTCAATTGTCTGATTCGCTTCCGAGCTAAGCAGCGGACGTCCGGCACGGGTAGCGATGTTGTTGCCGTTGGCCACAGCCAGCGTGATTACTTGCTCTGCACCTTCGTTGAGGTCTTGTTCCTGTCCTTCATAGTTAGAGCAGGAATAGAATGCCATGGAACCTACCAGGGTCATTCCCAATAAAAACGTTTTGTTCATGTGGATAAATGTTTATTTAAGTTAATAAAAAGTGAGTTTATTCTATTTCCATTCCGTGAACCACCTCCCAGTTGTCGTTGACAATGGCATATATGGTGAAAGACTCTGTGTTTTGGTCGTACACATATTTGAGAACCGTCACTTCGTTACGCCCCATAGTGATGCGGACATCGTCGGGCTGAAGCATATTTGTATCCGCATCGCTCTGTTGCACTGTGCTTTTGTCGGCAAAAGTTACGCTGAGAGTGGATGCTTCGAAACTGGTCGACGGGCAGAGTAGCGTTTGCGTTTGGATTCGGTTCGGTTCAAGCCATTCCGTCGCTGTATGCATGGTGGCGGGTTTCGAATAACTGAGATTATGTCCGACAAGGCTGTAGACATTGCTGATGTCCTTTGTCGAAAAGTCGATGTTGTCGGGAAGTCCTTCCGCCCGAATCAGCAGATTGCCTTTGGCGCGCTCCATCGACAGCTTGAAATTCTCGTTGCCATATCGGTAATCGAAAGTTCCGGAAGCAATATACACATCGGTTTTCATTACATCCGCCGATTGCAGTACATCGTCAGGCGTATTCTCATCGAGGGGGAAATCGGAATTCAGATTGCCCCACACCGATACCTTGTATTTTCCGTAGGGCAGTTCCGTATCAAGACGGAGCGTCTGTTCCGCATTGTCGTTGTCGACAGCGGCGGTGGTTTGCCGTGCCACGATGTTCCCCTTTTCATCGGTCACTTCGTAGTACAACGAATGGACATATTCGCGGAAAGGCAAGTTCTCAGCCTTCGCTTCCATGAGTCCCAGGCGGCTGATGGTGTTGATGTTGAAGTAGTTCTTATCCTTAACATCAATGGTGACGGACAGCGGAGGACAATCGGGGAGACGGTCTCGAATGCATCCGGTCAGCATTAAGCCGGCAAGCGGCAACAGGTAGACGGCAGTTCGCTTATTCATTGTCGGATCCTCCATAAGTTATTGCCCTGAATTCAACAGTGTCGAAATAGGGTATAAAATCGGTTTCGGTTTTCATTCTTTCCTGAAGAGTCTTGTCGACAGCCGCTTTACGCAGATTCTCGAACACACCAATTGTATCTTGCCGGCGAGCGGCAATGATAGCCTTCGCATAGCAGGCAAGAGGACTTCCGTCGTCACACTGCAACATGGCAGCTTCGGCTTCTGTCATACGGTCAGTACTCAGTGCCAGGAGCACGGTGTTGATGTCGGCTTCATCTTTGATGAGCTGGTAGGCTTCCTCCAGTTGGCGAAAATGCGCTTTGACAAGTGCCATGTTGTAGCGGGCCTGTGGCAGGTGATCCAGTCCGTTCAGCAGGCTGTCGGCTTTTTCGTATTCGCCTTTGGCAATGGCAATAGCGGCTTTCGTGTTGCACAGCTCTTCTGATGAATTGTCATTTTGTGTGCTTGCCACCGCTTCGGCTTCGGAAATGTTTCCGTGTTTCAGATGCAGTATGGCCAGATTATTGGCGGCATCGGTGGCATCCGGATAAAAACTGAGTGTTTTTTCGTAAACTTCCATTTTCGCCTCGTCCGACTGCTGCAAAGTGGCTACACGCAGAAACTCCGCCAAGCTGAACGCATCCGGGCGTTTACCGTACATGTCAAGCAGTTCTTCGTCGGTAGTGAAATTCTTGATAGTGTAGAAATATTCATATTCCACTTTACGGTCTTTTTGCAGATAGTTTTCGCGGATGTCTTTCCAGCAAGGAAGTCGGCGGATAAAGTATTCGGCAACGTCGTCGTTGTGGTCCTTGTATTTTTCCAGAATATTCTTTACTTGCAGAGAGTCGGGATGGCCGTCGTCGGTCATGGCCTTCAGAACGGGTTCCCAACCTTCTGGACGTGAAGCGACGGTGAAGCGTTTGACTGTTTCTTTGTCAAGATGCAGCTGGGCTACCAACCAGTTTTTGGCAGAGTTGGCACGGTTGCGCGACAGAGTTGTGTTGAATGCAAACGAGCCATCGGCAGACGCAAGACCATAAATGTCAATATGGTTGATGGTGGCCAGACTATCGGTGGTGATTTTTTTCATCACTGCCAGCATGTTTTCCATTTCCGTCTTGTTGTTGCCGAGCGACAGGTTGATGTCGTAGCGGTTGATGATGAACTGGAGCAAGGCTTCTCCGCGTCCTTTTATTTCTTTCGGCTTGATTTCGTAGACGTGTTCGTTCCATTTGGTACGAAAGCATTCTGCCGGCTCAATAAGGCTTGGGATATTGGAGATGTATGCCATGTCGAGCGTATCGATACCTTCGCAGACTCCACATCCGTCGTTGGAAACGACAGCCACAATCTTGCCGCCGTTGAGATCTGAGGGTAAGGTGATAGTTTGTACAAACGGTATGTCGCAGGCTTTTTTCCGGTCAATTTTGACCGCTTTGTCGGCAAGCGTGTCGACAAACTCTTCGAGCTCTTTTTTCCGTTCCGTCTTTTTCCGGTAGATGGATGCATCGAGAACGATGGGAGAGAATACTTGGAGCGTGGAATCGGCATGTGTCAATTGTGGGGTGACAATCAGCCGGCTCCGCTTGGAAACCGCTTTTTCCGGGATGTGGAATGTAACGTCGACATTCACTTTTGAGTCATATCCGGGAGTCAGTGTCGTCACCGGGCGGACCGTGATGCGTCTGTTGTTTTTTGTCGGTGCGCAACTGAAAAGCGAGATGCCTAAAAGGGAAACGGTCAGTATATGAATATATCTCTTTTTCATCATCAGAAATTTTAAGATTAGAATAAATAGGAAATAGAAAGAGAAAGACGGGTGATGCCCAGATAGTTTCCAGTCTTGTTTTCATAGCATTTGCTACAGGGAATACGCGGACTTTCCTTGTACCACAGCCGTGCATATCCCGCACCGATTTCCGCTTCTAAATTCCAATGAGGAGAAAGAATCCAGTCATAGCCGTAGGAAATCCCTGCGCCGGCCAGATAGCCGTCGTATCGTTTATCTTTAAATCCTCCGAAAAATTGTGCTCCATGGAGGTGAATACCTACAAAGTGCCCCTCAAACGATTCGCAGAACCAATAGCGCAGTTCCGGCTGTGCAAGCCAAAAGCGCATTTTCTTGTCGTCGTGATAGGTCCAGGGGTTATAGGCCGCAAGCAGGTCGGCCGTGAATTTATTGTTAATCCCAATTTCAATGCCGGCATTCGGAGTCAGTACCCCCCAATACAAGGCGTTGGTTTTTAGCGCGATATTCTGTGAGTAAACTGAATATAGGCTAATGATGCAAAATAAAAATATGAATAATGCTCTTTTTCCCATCTTGACACTGATAAATTCAGTGCAAAATTAGGCAGCATTCGGAGTGTGGTAATTACAATTTTGCGTCAAAGTATGTCGTTTACCCCCCCCATTGTTAAATTCTGTTAATGCATGATTTCTGATTTCGTTGGGTGTTTCATGGAATTGACGCTTGCAAAACGCAGTCAGATAGGAGGGTGAAGAAAAATGATACTTGGCGGCAATTTCAGCAAATGAGAGGTCAGACATTTTGATGTCGGCAAGCACTCTTTCGGATTTTCGTTCCAACAGCCAATCCTGGGCAGTGCATTGAAAGGATTCCTTGAATTTCCGGTTGAAACTGCTCAAACTGAGATTCATGGCATTTGCCAGATTTTTCACATCTTTATAGTGAATGTGGTTTTCAATGATGAAATCCTTGAAATTGATGTCCTTTCCCAAAACGGGATAGAAGAAGCGTGCCAATGCTTCTTTTGTGTAGCCGGCTCGAAGATACAGAAAGAACTCGTCACGTTTGATGGTGTGGTAGTGTATACAACCGAGACCTTCATTCAGAGCGTTGATAAGATGCCGGGCGTATGTCTGGATACACTCATTCGCTTCCAGCGGATAGACCATGGACCGGTAATTTGGGGCGACGTGTTGTGTGAGTTGCTGCAGATAGAATTTGGTGCAGAGTTTTATTTCGCCGGAAAAATGGCACACCAATAGCCGGGTGTCTTCCAATGCTGTGTGCGTGGCTTGGATGAGTGCCGGTAAAAGGTATAATTTGTTGGTTTGGGCAAGTAGTTCTTGTCCATCACCATACTTTACAAGAATAGTTCCTTTTTCTACAAATACAAGAGCCGTTTTTTCCGGGTCAGTACGTTGAATAATTTCGCCTCTGCAAGCGTCTCGTATAATGAAGATTTTGTGTTTTATCAAATATAAGTTGCATGAAAGATGTTCTTGTACGTATTGTAATGCCATATGAGATTTTGGTCTGAATACTTTAGCAAATAAACAAAAAAACTTGAAATCAGCACATAGCACTAAAGTGAATTTTTACAAATAATTTTTAAATATTTCAACTTATCCTATAACAGACATAAATCTTACATATAGAAATCAACCATACAATTAATATTGTTTGTAATTTTACAAAAACAATAGACAGACAATGAATATCACCGTTTATTTATCATCGAAAACGAACATCGACCCTGATTTCAGCAAAGCCGTAGAGGACCTGGGGAAAGGCATCGGAGCAATGAAGGCACGCCTGATTTATGGCGGTTCGAATGCCGGACAGATGCACCT
>CASEAJ010000111.1 GCA_949285425.1 uncultured Porphyromonadaceae bacterium | reverse complement strand
TTTTCGTTTTTTTATTTTGGGGTTTGGGCGGTTTTTTTCACCACGCCCCCAACCTGCCTAAAAAAAACCCAACACCCGGGGGGGGGGGGTGGCTCTCCCCCCCCCCCCCCTGACTGATTTTGGGAGGGAAGGGTACTGATTCTCCATTACCCTTTTTGCTCATTCTTGAAACAAACTGTGTGTGTTTGCCAGCTTTCCGGACCTACAGGAATGTCGTTGGGAATGGTTGAAGCTTTCGTGCTTCCTTGGAGTTTTGTATTCATAAGTATCTTTAGCTTTCGGCTTATTAGGTATAAATGGCAGGTATAATTGTTTACACTTGGTGTAGGAATGGGCTCGGAGCGTTTGATTGAAAAAGACAACTTTAAACCCAAATCTAATGACCGATTGGGGGTTAAAGAAAACACTCCTGCCACAATTTCTGGGGCAGGAGTGTTTTCTTTTTTTCCGGGAAATTATGCAAATTCCCTTGTCGGTATAATTAGTCTACCGGAATATCTTTGTTTACGTTCTTGCAGCCAATGATAGCATAGTAGAGCAGGTAAGCAAGTCCTGCAAATATAATCCAGTAGCTTGCCATGTATGAAGAAGCATCGGCTACGGCTCCTTGTATTGCAGGGAGTATACCACCACCGCAAACCATCACCATAAAGAATCCGGATGCAAGTGCAACATATTTGCCAAGTCCTTCTACGGCAAGATTGAAAATGCCGCCCCACATCACTGAGGTACAAAGTCCGCACAATACCAGGAATAATACATTGATAGGAGTTTCAATCAGTCCGAATGAAATGTCAGACTTGAATACGGGCATCATGACTTTTGTGTCAACAGGTGCGAATATGGCGATTGCCACGAAAATAAGTCCGCACAATGAAGTTGCAGTAAGCATGGTCTTGCTCGATACCTTTCCACCGATAGCTCCACCGATAAAGCGTCCGACAAGCATCAGGAACCAGTAAGTACCGACGATGGCACCGGCAGCAGCGGCTTCCATACCAACAGCAGCATCGGTGAGGAACAGGTTCATGATATTGGGGATACCTACTTCAACACCTACATAGATGAAGATAGCGATAACTCCCAACAGGTAATGACGGAATTTGAACAAAGTCCCATATGACAATTTTTCCTTTTCGGTAGCCATGTGGGGTTCGGGAATGTTGACAAACAACAATACAATGAATACCAAAGCAAAGATTCCCATGGCAATGAACATGGCCGGATTGGCATCTTTGATGGTTGCTTTGGCAACATCGCCCATCAGATAACCTACCAGTACCGGAACGATGGTAGCCATCAATGAGTTAAAAGAACCTCCGATTTGGATGAGCTGGTTACCTTTCTTGCCGCCTCCACCGAGCGTATTCAACATAGGGTTAACCACTGTGTTGAGCATACACATGGAGAATCCGGCAACAAATGCTCCTAACAGATAAACGTAGAAACTTTCAGCAACACCCGAAAGATACTGGATACCGACTCCAATGAAACCGATGGCTACAGCAGCCAAAGCTGTTTTCTTGTAACCGATTTTCTGAAGCATCAAACCGGCCGGAATACCCATGAATGCATAGGCTATGAAGTTGGCCAGCGTACCAAGCTGTGACATGAAGTTAGTAGCTCCGAATTGGTTCTTTACGATTACGCCCATCGGATTGGCCAAGCCTGTTACGAAAGAAATCATGGCAAACAGTGCAATCATCATGATGATGGGCAACGTGTAGTTTTTCTTTTGTGTGTTCATTTTTGTTAATTGATTAATTAATTTGTTACTCTGTTTATAATTTGTTTTTTGTTTTATTCTTAAAAAGACGCACAAAGGTACTGCCTTTTTGTGACTCGATTAACAGTCTAAAATTTAAAAAGTGTGATAAAAAGGCGAATTGAAATATGTTTTACAACATATTTTTCGTGTTTTTTTGTTAAACCTAAATCGGTCATTAGATTTTGCTTTGTTTTTTGCATTTCTGACGGGTGAATTGTTGTACCGTGTTGCAGGCGCATAGCGGGCTATGCACCGAAAGACGGGACGACAAGGCAGCGGCAGAAAACAAAAACCGGCAAAAAATGCCGACGTGATAAGTGCGACGACGGCCGAATGTTCTAATGATTTGGGTTAAAGTTGGAGTGTCTGAGGTGTATTGCAACACAACGTATGACCGGAAAAAGTTCTGAAACTTATGCCGGTTAGAAAAGATTTTCCAATTCTTCGTATGTGAGGATGGAAAGTATCTTTTTTCCGTTCGGGGTGTAGTTGTGGTTGGATGATGCAAACAACCGGTCTATCAGGTCGCTCATTTCTTCGTTAGTGAGAGTTTGTCCTGGTTTGACGCTTCCCGTTATGGCCAAAGTGGTGGCTATGGATTCGTGTATTTGCAGGGTCGGATTGGCGAACGCCGACCGGGCATCGGCCAATATCTTGTGTAGTAAATCCAAAACACCTCCCGTTTCAACGTGGGCCGGTATGCCGTGAATGATATAGTGTCCGGCCTGCTCCCTGACGATGTCGAATCCGGCCTGTTTCAAGTCAGGTTCGATTTGTTTGTAGGTCAGTTCTTCTTCTGGTTCCAGTTCGAGCGTCTCAGGAAATAGCAGTTGTTGCGATGACATGTTTTGCTGACGTTCAAATTGCTTCATGTACATGTCAAACAGAATGCGGAAATGTGCCCTTTGCTGATCGATGATGAGCAGTCCGGATTTTATACCGGTAAGGATATATTTGTGCTTCAGTTGCAGGTTTTGTGTGCTTTGTGCCATTTGCAAGTCGCTTGAAACGCTTGAGGTCGGTGATGAAATGGAGCTTTCAAGTGTTTCCGCTTCAATCTCGGTCGTTGGTTCGTTCCAACCAATGCTGTGCTGTTCCGGCTGTGCTGTCTTTTCGAATCCTTCATACAGTTTCTCCCAGTTTTGAGCCGGGGAAGGACGGTTGTATGAGCCGGTTTGGGTGAACGGGTTATAGCTCGGGTTGAACGAAGTTTTGGGAGGATGTATCTCTGCAGTAGAAGATACAACCGGTATGTCGGGTGCTCCTTCCGTGTCGAAGTCAATGGATGGAACAACATTGAATTTGCCAAGTGTTTCTTTGACGGCAGCGGAAAGGATGGGCCATATGGACTGTTCGTTTTCGAATTTGATTTCGGTTTTCGTCGGATGTATGTTGATGTCGATGGTGTCGGGTGCAATGTCGAAATAGATGAAATAATTCGGGTTCTCTCCGGGAGAAAGCATCCGGTCATAAGCCATCATGACAGCCTTGTGGAAATAGGGATGGCGCATATAGCGTCCGTTGACGAAGAAATACTGGTTCGCCGATTTTTGGGCAAACTCCGGCTTGCCTACGTATCCGTATATTTTTACAAGGTTCGTTTCCGTTTCAATAGGCAACAACTGTTGTTCCCAACGTTTTTTCGATATTTTCCCGAATATGTTTTCTATCCTCAGTTTGATGTTGGACGTTTCCAAGCGGAAAATTTCATCTTCTCCATCCAGGAAAGTGAATGACACGTGGGGATTGACCAGGGCTATTCGGTAAAATTCGTTCAGCAGGTGGGTCTTTTCCACGTTGTCCGATTTCAGAAAACGGCGACGGGCCGGTACATTGAAAAAAAGATTCTTCACCATGAAGCACGTACCGGTCGGACATTGTACGCTTTCCTGGGTAAATACGCGCGAACCGGCTATTTCAATTCGGGTGCCGAGTTCATCTTCCTTGCGTCGGGTTCGCAGTTCCACTTGTGCTACGGCCGCGATGGAAGCAAGAGCTTCGCCCCGAAAGCCCATGGTGTGCAGTGCGAACAAGTCGGCGGCTTCTGATATTTTTGAAGTGGCATGGCGTTCAAATGCCATACGGGCATCGGTTTCACTCATGCCTTTGCCGTTGTCGACAATTTGTATCAAAGTTCGTCCCGCATCCTTTATTAAAATTTGAATGTGGGTTGCTCCGGCATCGATGGAGTTTTCCACGAGTTCCTTCAGTACGGAAGCCGGACGTTGTATGACTTCACCAGCTGCAATTTGGTTGGCAACGGAGTCTGGTAACAAATGAATGATATCACTCATGGGAAAACAGGATAGCCGAAGTTGTTAGAATTATATTAATTTGACGAGGTAATAGGCAATAAGAAGGAGAAGCCCCAGTATAATGATCAGTCGGATATTGGATTGACGTACATTATCCCGGTAAGCTTTGTTACGTCTGTCCAATTCTTCCCGGAAAGTACCTCGTCGGATAGTCGGTCTTTGTTCCCCGTTTTCATCTTTGGTGGCATATCTTTCTTCACGTTCTTTCTGGGCCTCCTTTTTCGGATCGTAATATATATACCGATAGTTGTAAGTCTTAGGTTTGTATAATTTGAAAAATCCCATAATGATAATTTTTATGAAAGCGTATCAAATGTACCCTCTTTCTTTTTTAGTAAGGTGTATTAGAATGGGTAAGATGCAAGGCGTTGAGGCCGAGACCGAGGATTCGTACTTGTGTACGTGACCGAAGCCGAATGCCGAGAACAACGCAGCAGATGGCCCATTATGATACACCGTCGTCTTTTTTACAGCAATCCGCTCTTGAACCCTTGCTCGTTCCAGAACTCGATGGCTCGGGGCAACGTGGCCAACATGTTGTTGCGCGATTTGATGGAATCGTGAAAGACAACAATGGAGCCCTTGCGTGACAAGCGTCGTATTTTACCCAATATATATTCGGGCGTAAGCGATTTGTTGTAGTCTTGTGTAAGGATATCCCACATGATGATTTCGTAATGTTCGCGGAGGTTCTTCCGTTGGCGCGATCGCATGCGACCATGCGGAGGTCGGAACAGATTGCTGTCAATATATTCCGATGCTTTCCGTACATTTTCCACATATTCCTCGATGCCGCTCCGATATCCTTTCATGTGATTGAAAGTGTGGTTGCCGGTTCGATGTCCTCTTGCCAGTATCTCGCGGTACAGGTCGGGATATTTCTGTACGTTTTCGCCAACACAAAAGAAAGTTGCCTTCCAATTGTATTCATCCAACAGGTCCAGCAGAAACGGAGTCGTTTCCGGAATGGGTCCATCATCGAAAGTGAGGTATATCACTTTCTCCTTTGTTTTGCGGCGCCATGTGCAGCCTCGGTAAAACATTCGTATGAAGAAAGGTATCCTTGAAAACACGATTAACAATTAATAATGAACAATGAACAGTTCACGCTTTTTCCAGCATTTTCAACTGTCGACTGTTAGTTGTTGTATCCCATTTTTTTGCTATAATCCACATATTTCGGGTAATACTTGTCCAGCAATTCCGGACGGTTGTTGTCCTGGCATATCCGTAATACGTGGTTGAATTCGGCAAACTTGCGGCCGATAGAGTTTCTGGAGCGCATTTGCTGTGCAGGAGCCAAACTAAAGTACCAGTCAAGATATTCTGTGCAGTTGTTGGCAACAATGTCATTGATCCGGTCGCCTTGTTCGTTGTCATGCAGCTGATAGTAGTACTCGGCGAGGAATGTTGCCGTATAGTCATAGGGCACACTGGTTCCCGGAAGTACTTCTTCGCAATAATCCAATGCTTTTCGTGCACGTGTTGTGTCGCCGGTCTGTATCAGTGCCCGAATCAGTTCGGTGAACATCAAGCGGTGGGTCCGGCACATGCGCATGGAGTTTTCATCAATATATATGTTCGGGTCGCTTACGTTGCCGTAGCGGAACTTGTTCATCATGTTGTCGTACATTTCATCGATGGCAACACCTGTTTCCGACTTGACAGGGACAATGCGGTAGGCAAGTCCGGTCAGTTCGAAAAATCCTTTTTCTTTCAGACCAAGATAATAGTCATCGCCAACGGTTGCGGCGAAATACATGGGACGCTTCCAGTTGTTTTCTTTCAGCATTTCAATGACCATCATCTGGCTCTTGTTGAGCATGCGGTCAAGTTCGAAGTCAATGCGGGGGACAATGTTGTCTTTCTGACTTTCCGGCACGGTGCCTGTCTTGACAACCTGTTCGGTATTGACAGGCAGATATATGTTTTTGGTCGGAATGATGGAGACCCCTTCATAGCGGCTTTGCAGTTCTTCATCCCGAATGAGATTGTACACGGTCTGCACATCGAGCGGTTGTTTCACAACTTCCTGCACGTATGCCACATCATTCTTTCCGCTGATGTAGTCTTTGGGTTCCCACGAAATGGGAAGCGGTGCCGACAGATAAGCTTCACGTTTCATTTGGTCGATATACCAGTCGGTTTGCAGGTAGCTTAAGTTACATACGCGTACATCGGTCCGGTACTCTTCCACTTCCTGGTTGTACCACAGAGGGAATGTGTCGTTGTCACCATTTGAGAAGAGAATGGACTGCGGCTGACAGGAAGCCAGATAGTTGCCTCCGAAATCGCGGGCCAGATAACGGCCACTGCGGTCGTGGTCATCCCAGTTTTCCGTAGCCATAAGTACCGGGACACCCAGGCAGAGCAGAGTGATGACCGATGCGCTGACTTTCCGGGAAACGTATTTGTCGAATGCCTGGACGAGTCCCAATACACCCAGTCCTATCCAGATGCAGAATGCATAAAACGAACCGGCATAGGCATAATCGCGTTCGCGTGGTTGGTATGGGGTTTGGTTCAGATACACAACAATGGCGATACCGGTGAGGACAAACAAGAGCAGGGTTATCCAGAAACCATGTTTTCCTTCTTTACCCGAACTCAGTTGGAACAATATGCCAATGATGCCCAACAGCAAAGGGAGCATGTAGTAGCGGTTGCGTCCCTTGTTTTCTTTCAGTTCAGTGGGCAGGGTGTCCTGGTCGCCTACGAGGTAATTGTCAATGAATTTGAAGCCGGTAATCCAGTTACCGTTTTCCATTTCTCCATGTCCTTGAATGTCGTTCTGGCGTCCGGAGAAGTTCCACATGAAGTAGCGCCAATACATGAATCCGAGTTGGTAGTTGAAGAAGAAGCGCATGTTTTCGACGAATGTCGGCTTGGTTTCCGTCCGCCGTTGTCCGCACGATTCATAAGTCACTTTCTCTCCTTTTATCCGGGCCCAGCTCTTGTATGCGTTCACGTGGCTTTCCGCACTCGAATGCAGTCGTGGAAAGAGCATGTAGAACTGGTCGTCCATTTCATAACTGGTCTTGTATCCGGTGATGATGTATTCATCCTTTTCATCGGGCGACGACTTGGGCTTCGGTGCGTATGACGGTTCGCCTTTCTTTTCCATGGGAATGCAGTTCTGACCCTCTACCTTGTATTTGACCGGGGCGTTGTACACGGCACCATACAGCAAGGGGGTGTCGCCATACTGTTCACGGTTCAGGTAATATTTGAGCGCGAACACATTGTCGGGTGAGTTTTGATCCATCGGCGGGTTTGCAGATGAACGTATCACAATCACGGTGTATGACGAGTAGCCGATCAACATGACAGTGGCCATGATGATGCCCGTGTTGAGAATGCGGGGAGAAACTTTCAGCTTTTTGTAATAGAAGTAACCGGCCATGCACAGAATGACAATGATGCCGATCCATACATTTGAACGTAAGAACGGTACTCCGATGATGCTCATGCCCAATATGAAAGAAATGGCCATGCGCAGTTCGCTTTTCGCTGTGTAGGTTTCATAGATGGCCCATACCAATGCGGCAATGGCAAGCACTATGTACACAAATACTCCGGTGTTGAAAGGCATGCCCAGCTTGTTGACGAACAGAAGTTCGAACCAGCTTGCCACTTCCACAAATCCGGGTATGAGGCCGTAAAGCACGAAAGCCAGGATGGCGACAGAAGCAACCATGGCCATGAGCAGTCCCTTGAAAGAGGGGGTGTACTTGCGGAAATAATATACCAGAACAATGGCCGGTATCGTCAGCAGGTTCAACAGATGGACACCTATGGACAATCCCATGAGGTAGGCTATCAGTATGAGCCGGCGGTCCGAACCCGGTTCGTCGGCAGCCTTTTCCCAGCGCAGTATCAGCCAGAACACAATGGCAGTGAAAAACGACGAATAGGCATACACTTCGCCTTCAACAGCCGAGAACCAGAACGTGTCGGAGAAAGTATAGGCCAAAGCACCGACCAGTCCGGAACCCAGCACGGCAATGATGTTGCCGGTGGTGTATTCGTTTTCGTTCTTTATAATGACCTTTTCTGCCAAGTGGGTGATGGTCCAGAACAGGAACAGAATGGTCAATGCACTCAATAACGCCGACATGGAGTTAATCATGGCTGCCACTTGGGTGGGGTCGGAGGCAAAAAGCGAGAAAAATTTTCCGGTCAGCATGAAGAACGGTGCTCCGGGCGGGTGGCCTACGTCAAGTTTGTATGCGGTGGAAATGAATTCGCCGCAGTCCCAAAAACTGGCGGTCGGCTCAATGGTAAGCAGGTAGGTCACTGCAGCAATGGCAAAAGTCACCCAACCGAAAATGGTGTTCAGTAAGTTGAAACGTTTCATGTATGAATTTGCGTTTTGATTACAGATAGTTGTGCTTTTTCTGCTTTTATAAGAAAAAACGCTCAAAGGTACGAAGTTTTTTTAGTCTGTAGTGTGGGTTGGGTTTATAAAGTTCTTAAAGTTTGTTAGCGAAAAATTTGTTGGCGATGTTGTTTTTCGAACTTTATGTGTAGTTTTATTTTATCTGCGTGATGGTTTTACAAGTGGTGCTCTTTACGAATCTGTTTTCAGAAGTATGTTTTTCCGATATGTGTTCGCGGTTTGTGTCTGTGCCGTTTATGACAAAGGAACCGGCCGTGCAGTTTCTTTCGGACCGGTTCCTTTGTCTGTAACGATTCTCAGGTTCGGTTGTTACCTGTTCCTGTAGAATGCTTGGAAGGTAACTATTTTACTTGAACCTTGAAGGTTGGACTGTCGTTTTCCTGAACCATTTTCACGATGTACATTCCGCTGTTGAAGATATAGGGTAAAGCAGTGCATCCGGCATCAATGTGCCAGTTCCCTATTTTATGTCCGCTTAAGTCGAACAGTTGGATGTTGGCGGCTTGTGTTGCCGATACATAGATAACTCCGTTTTTGCTCCATAACCTCGTATCGGTTTGCAGTTCGTCCAGCCCGGAGGACATTTTGTTATTTACCTGTACGTCTATATATACGTCGGCAGCTCCGCGCGAGGCTAACTTAATGCGTGCGTAGTGCATGCCTGTCCGGTCTGACGAGAATTCGATTTTGAAAGTTCCGCCTTCTGTGGGCAGGGTGGCCGGCAAAGTCTTGAATTTGTCATTGTCGGTTCCCCATACGGACAAAGCAATGGGTTCTTCGAGGTTTTGAGCCGACACGTTTATGTCCGGAGTAGTGGCCACAGCGTTGGGCTGTGACTCGAAAGCGATTCGGTTGTTCTCGATACTTATTTTGGGCAGGTCGGTACGTCCGAACGACACATCGTCTATGTAGTAGCTGGCTGCCGAGGCATTGCCACCTGTGCCGCTTACCCGGAATGCCATAAAGAATGTGTCGGCCACGTTGTTGCTTTCGGCCCCTAAGTCTATGTGATATTCAAACCATTCGTCGTTGTCCTCGGCCTTGGATGGCATATACATATCCACTTTTTGTCGGAATAGTCCGTTTGCTTCTTTCGTGTCCGGTTCTACGTAATACAGTTCGATGCTGTCGTTGCGGATTTCGTCACTGAGCATGGTTGCGCTTACGCGGAAGGTAAACACTTTCGAAGCCGCGTTCTTGAAATCCAACGCCGGAGTATAAAGCCACATTTCATAGGGTGCGGCCGTCGGGTTGAGCGAATTGAATAGGGTGGCTTTGGCCACTTGTTCGTCGCTTCTTACAGCATCTGGAACCAGCGGAGAATTAAAATCATATCCCCACCAGGCACGGTAGTTCAATTCGGCAATGTTTTTCCAGCCTTCTATGGCGAGCGGTTCGTTGTGCGGAGCCTTGTCAAAGGTTTCGTGTAACAGAGTGACCGGTGTGCTAACATCGAGTGGATATTCATCGCCTTGTTTGTCGGGATTGGTAATGTCACCTGTTGCCGTACCTGTTACTTGTATGGTTTTGGTCTCGGCATCTTTTGATGTGAGGGTGATGGTTGCGGTGTGTGTGCCGGCTTTGACCGGACGATATGCAATGCCCAACCTTTGGTTTTCCTGGTTCACCAATATGTAATTGGTGGAAATGGTAAAAGTGCTGTCACCGATGATGACGGCTTTGATTTCTTCCCGCATGTTTTGGCTCGATATGTACACCGTGTCCCGGCGTGTCTGTCCGGCTGCGGTTTCAGGGAAAACCACTTCTGTGCGATCAATGTTGATAAGTGGGGTATCTTCCGTGTAGGCTTTTCCGTTCAGGCTGATGCTTTTCGTTCCCAGACCTTCTACTTGCGAGTCGATGATGACTTTGGCCGTGTGGTTGCTGTAAATGGCTGTTTTGTTGGGAGCATAAATCAGTTCCAGTTCCATTTCGCCTTCCTCATCCCTGATGATATTCATCTTGAACTGGTCGCGGTTGCTTCCTGACAGATATAAAGTGCCCAGCTCTTCATCAAGGGGGTGGGGCAGATTGCCGTATTTGACGATGGCCGTGCCTATTTTCACCGCTTTGCCTACGGTAGTTTCAACCAAAGGAAAAGTTTCTGGGCTTACGGTCAGATATGGGGTGTGTACGCCTTCTTTTTTCTTGAAACAGAAATCGTCGAAAATAAGTATGGTACCCGGGTCGGTTTCCATGATGAAATTGAATTGACTTGCGCCTTCGTTGGCTACAGCCACTTCGGCGGTTTGGGTGGTCCATTGTCCTACGGGCATCTCATAGGAATTGTAGAAAGGTTCGGCAGGATCATTGAAATTGTTCCAACGGTGATTGACCCGAAGTCTGTTCATGGAGCTTCCTCCATTGCTTATGGTGTAATAGTGAATGGTCACTTCATAGACATCGCCTTGTTGGAATGTGCCGTCAATGTCTTGTGAAATGGTACCGACATTGAATGTACTGCCGGCAGCAGTTTCTACTTTCAAGGCATAGTTGCCGTTCTTCATTATGTCGGTTTCTTGTTTTAGTGTGACGTTGCTTGAGTATTTCCACTTGCCTTTCAACGTTACTCCTTCCCATTCTTCAAATCCCGGATTGTCGAACAGGTTTTCCTGTGCCGAAGTGGTCGGGGCGTATGCCATCAGACAGAGTGCTGCCCCCAAAGCAAAAATCAGTTTCTTCTTCATATATAATATTGTATAGATACTTTTGTTAATTTGTCATTTTTTTATTGCCTCTATATCCCTACCCCGCTTCGCGGTACTTCCCTACAAGTACCCCACCGTCGCTTTGCGCCACCTCCCCTACATAGGGGAGGAGTTTGGAGTTACTTTCACTTGCTTAGGTTTAAATGTTTTACTGTACGGTTCATTTCTCATTCTCCCCCTGGGGTAGGGGGAGTACCGCGAAGTGGGGTAGGGGTACATGTTGATATAGACACAACAAGCGGGAGGAGATGATGGTATCTTCTTCCGCTTGTCTGTGTTTATGTATGAATATTTACTTTACCAATACTTTCATCACTTCCGTACCGGCTTTTACAAGGTATGCACCGGCGGACAGGTTCAGGGTGTTTACACCGGGAACAAGGGTCGTGCGGTTTACCAACATGCCGTGGAGGTTATACACGTCAATGCTTTCTGTGCGGTTGCTTTCTATGCACAGCACGCCGTTTTCACACCATGCACTGAGTATGTTTTCTTCTGTTGTGCCGATGCCTGTTGCTATGGTTTCCAATTTGTAGAGGCCGAAGTTGTCGAAAATCACTTCCGCATTTTTGGGCACGTTCAGTTTGAAGATGAATTTCATCTGTCTTCCGGCAGGTACAACGAAACGGATGGCCTTGTTTTCCCATGTGCTCAATGCACCGCTGAAGCTTTGCAGCAAATCGTCGGGTTGAGGTGTTACCACATCAACACCTTCCCAAGAACTTTGTAATTGCACATCGTTGTCGCCTTGCGATTTCACAACATAATAGTTGAGCTTCAACCGATAGGCTTCTCCTTCGGCAAAAGTGTGTTGCAAAGCTGATATTTCCTGCTGTATTTTGGCCGTGCCGGCACCTGTTATTCTAACAGCTGCATCTCCGTCTTTTACAATGGTGCTCTCCAAAACTGCTCCTGTCACGTTCCAGTCATCGAATGTGAGTCCCAATATAGGGTTGCTTTTTCCAGCCTCAAAACTTGGGTCGAGGAACAGGTTTTCTCCTACTTCCACTTCATTGCCCGGTTCTTCGGGGTCGGTACCCGGGTCACCTCCGCCTTCGAAGTCTGCATCTATATCGGCCAGGTTACGCGGAGCAATGACTGTACCGGCACTTGAAGTGGATATGCCGGTGATGCTGCGTGCCGATTCGGGAATAGGCTTGCCGATAAAGTCGGCTCCCGGCAGAATGCGAAGTGTCGAGTTGTCGCCTTCCGCTTGTTTCAGATAGATGGGGGTAGTGCCTTCATCACCGAAGTTACCAGTTGCGCTCGGTGTGATGGTCACGTTTTCCACTTTCACCAAGCAGCCTTCATAACGTGCACCTTGAGCCTTCAATTCGGCCAAAGTGATGGTTACGGGTTCAACGGCGTTGCCTTGTGAAAGGGGTGCGCCGAAGTCTTTTGTGGGGAGGATAGACATAGTGCCGAATGTTTTTTCTCCTGTGAAAATGATATTGCTCAATTTGTCACCTACGGCATACGAAGTTGTGAGATAGTCTGAAAAGTCGTTGACCAAAACACCTCCGGTTTCGTCTTGTATGTAAAGCATCTGGTGTCCATTGTCTTGGTAAATATGGTTTACTAAAACCTCACCCGTGATTTGAAACATTATCCAAGATGCATAATCTCCAGCTTCGGCATATTGGGCCTTGAAGTCGGCTATTGTTGTAGCTTTTTGTGTTTCTGCGGCAGTCCACATGATTTGACATTCTTGGGTAACCACCCCTTCGGATATGAATTGTATGGTGTCAATGTAATTGTAGATGTCCAAAGGGGTTAACATTCCTTTCAGTTCAAATCCGTTTTCAGTTTCGGCTTGTTCTTTTGTGATTGTTGGCGTTTCTACTGTAACCTCACCCTTGGAGGCACCTTTTACATTTACTGTGATGTCATTGGCAAGATTTTGGGCCTTTACATTGATAGAGAACGGGTAAGTTTCTCCTACAAATACATTGTATGAACTTCCGTCTTGCAACCGCATGCTTTTGGGGTCAATGGTCAAGGTGGGTGTCGGGTCGGGTTCTTCGCCGCCTCCTTCACTGTCAAACAACCCTTCCCATGTGGTGGAAACGCGGAGTGCGCCTATATGCCCCAATGGACTACGTGAGCCAGTGGCTTGACGAATTCCGATAGCTGCTATGTTCATTAAGTCGGTTTTTGATACGTCGGAACAAACAACATCGGCCTCCGGCTCGGTAGCGGATGCAGTCGGGTTGATGAATATGGAAGCTACATCGTTTAAATCGCCGGGTATGATGCTATATTTCAAAACGACCAAATGTGTTTTGTTAAGTTCATACTCGGAAGTAGTCCATACGGTGGTGCTGCTTGTGCTTGCTTTACTGACGCCAAATAGCATTTTTGTGCCATCGCTGTTTTGCTTGACAAGTACTCTTCCTCCGAAATAGGTTGTCAATGCTGCTTCTTCTTCATGATATTCTGCAAAATGGAAAAAGTAATCGCCTTGGTTGTTTTTGCTTTGAACTTCGGAAAAATTGACAAGAACGGAGGCGTAAATGTCTCCGGCATATTGGATGGTGAACTTTTTGGCAGCATCTTGCCCGCTATTGTCTAAGTAAACAGAGCTGCCGACACCTTCTTTTTGATAGTTCTTATAAAAAAGTTGGGGGGTAGATTGAATTTGAAGCGGGAAAGAAGTCGTTGTTCCCGTCTGTTCCCAACCTCCTTGTCCGACCAAATTTCCTTCATTATACTCAAAATTTTCCGTCAGCAATCTCTGTGCATTCCCTATGAACGGAACAAGCAATAACATCGCCAGTGCGATTGATTTGAAAAGTAAATTTTTCTTCATGATGTCTCCTTTCTTTTATTTAGTTTGTGAATTTCTCTTGTTAAACCTTACCCCGGCCCTTCTTCCTCGGGCGGGGGAAAATCATACCCCTACCCGGCTTTGCCGTACTTTTCCTACCAGTACCCCTCCGTCGCTTCGCGCCACCTCCCCTACATAGGGGAGGAGCTGGAAAAATGTCTGTTTGATAAGGCTTAATTGAGCGTTTCTAATAAAACGCCTTAAATAAACGTCTTGCAGACGAAACTAACTTCATTCTCCCCCTGGGGTAGGGGGAGTCCTGCGGAGCAGGGTAGGGGTACGAATTTTAATGTTTAATGTTTGATTATCAACTGTCCGTTTTTAATTTTCAATTTCAACTATCAATTTATATTGGTGCGTTTTCCCCTCCGTCGTCAACCGCAGCAGCCGCAGTCCGTGTCCGCTCAGCTGTATGGTTTCACCGTTGTATATTCGGTCAAAGAGGATACGTCCTTGTACATCGAAGCAGGTCAGGTGTCCTTCGGTGACGTTGGGAAGAACGATTTCGCGACCACGTTGCAGCAGCAAAGGTTTGTCGGCTGCTGTTTCGGGCAGGCCGACGTTGCCCGTTTCCGGATATCGTGCATGTGGCGCGATGCCGAGCGATACGTTTTCGTCGGTTTGCCGGTACCATTGCGTTTCGCCTGTGGGCTGGTCGTTTTCGTCCCACACTTCCAGCCGGTGGCAGGCTGTGTTCGGGTTTTTCGCGTCCGGTTCGCGGCGTACCACGCCAATGACCAGGTCATCCGTTTCGTATGTGTTTTCATCCGTGCGGTTAGGTATCCCTTCGATGACCACGAAGAACGTGGTGTCCACTTCTATCGGTTCGTCCAGGACGAAAGCCGTTGGTAACCAGGTAGAAGGGTCGAAGGCAATGTCATCGGTCGAAATGGTTTTGCTGGCCAATACTTTCCCCGGCAGGCTGTCTTGTTCAGTCATGATGCTTACCGTCAGTTCCACAGCCGGGTCTATCACCGTGGCGTTGGCGAAGAACACATCCACCCGGTCTATTGTCAGGGGGGCAAGCGGCTTTTTGAAGTGTTCGGCAAAGGCGGTCATGCCCAACCAGTTTGTGCCGGCGTAATATCCGTAGAAGCTCATGTTCAAAGCCCCGATTTCGCTGTTTTCATGGCTGCCGATGTTCCAGATGGAGCAGTCGCCGCCTACCTTCACAGCACCTTCCGGTGATTGTATGGTTTGGCTGCCGCCTTCGTTGGTGGCGGTAAGGCTCAGTTCGTACGAGCCGGACGAATGGTAGGTCACGGTCGGGTTCTGTTCATCCGATGTGTCGGGCGTGCCGCCTTCGAAGGTCCACTGCCACGCTTCGGGATAGTTGGTGGATTGGTCGGTGAACGTCACCGGCACGCCGGCCGGCACGAAAATGCCTGCATAGGGCGAGAAATAACCTTCGGCCGGATATTCAAAATCGACTACGGGTGCAACGGCTTTTACGGTGATGTAGCCGGGCATGGTCAGTTCGTGGCTTTCGCTGCCCTTGGTCACCCGCAGCGTAACATCGAACGTGCCGGCTTGTTCGTAGTGTATAACGGGGGTTGCTTCGGTCGACGTGGCGGGTGTGCCACCTTCGAACGTCCACAGGTAGCTGTCCGGTTCGCCGACGCTCAGGTCGGTGAAGTGCACTTCGCTGCCTTTCTCTATGCTTACCTGGCCGCTTTCATCCCTTTCACACAGGCGGAAATCGTCTATGTACACATCGTCGCCTCCCATGCCTTCATAGTGGAAAAGTATGCGTACGCTGTCCGTTTCCGATGTGTATTCTGCCAGGTCAAATTCAAATTCCAGCCATTTGTGAAACTCGTGCCGGTTTTCCTGCGACCACAACAAGGCATCGAATAGTTTGTCGGGTGTGGTGGCCGATTTCCGCTGGGCATGTATGGTGAAACGTCCGTTGAAGGCCCATACTCCGCTGAATGCGGTGTAAATCCGCATGAGGGTGTTTTTCTTCAGCAGGAAATAGGGCGAGCATAGCGTTTCGTCTTGATGTACTTCATTGTCGTAATATATGTTGGCAGACAATTTGCTGTCGGGGTTGATGCTTGAAAAATCTTCCAGGTCGCGTACGTGTACCGTGCCCAGTCCCCATGTGTTTTGGGATGTGCTGTTGCTGCTGACACTCCATCCGGTTATTCCTTCTGATGAGTCGAACCCTTGGCGGTAGATTTCCTTGACGGCCTCTTTGGCCGAAAAGGCGGCTTGCAAGACATCCTGAGCTTGCATGGTGACTGCGCCTGTGACAAAAAGCAGGAAAAATGTAACGTTCACTTTCATATTGCAAACAACTTTCTGTTAAGTTGTGCAAGGTAATAATAAAAATGAAATCTGCAAAGAAATAAGAGGAAAAAAGTAGTGTTTCTTTCTTTTGTGTGGATAATTTTCTATTTTTGTGAGGATAGATTCTATAACCCATAATAATGGGTTGTATAACTCATAATAGTGGGTTGTATAACCCATAATGGTGAGTTGTATAACCCACAATAGTGGGTTGTAGAATATTCCAGGGAAAATGGAGGAATATTTGAGTGAATGAGTGAGTAGTTAGTAGAGAGTAGCGGGAAGCCCATGCGGACTATCCGCTCGTCATTAATCACTGGTCATTCCTAATTCTTAACTGTTCATTGTTAAATATTGTATTATGGCAGCAAAGTATGATTTTCGTGAAGCCCCCAATCCGCAGGAAAGGGACGGGAGCGGCATTCTTTATCCGAAGCTGGTGTCCAAGGGCACGGTTTCGTGGAAACAAATGGTGAAAGAAGTGGCGGACAATACAAGTTTCGATGAGGGAACTGTTGTCGGTGTCATGCACGAAGTGGAGCGTCTGGCATTGTGGCACATGTCCGACGGATTCCGGGTGCAGGTGGGAAGCATGTGTTATGCCGAACCGACGGTGGAGCTGACGGACTCCGACCGCAAACTATTCGATGAAAGTGAAATACACGCCCAGTCGGTACGTTTCGGCAAGGTGAATCTGCAGCCGGCCAAGCGGTTCAGGCCTCAAGGCAAACTGGAGCGTGCCGACAAGATGCGCAAGTTCGGGCACAGTTCGACCCGCTTCACGGAAACGGAACGCTATGACTTGCTGTCTGCCTATCTTGAAGAGCATGGCGTGATAAGCCGCACGGACTACAGTCGCTTGACGGGCTTGCTTCGTTCATCGGCTCAGCGCGAATTGAATGCCTGGATTGCCGAAGGTCGGCTGGCCTGCTCGGGCAGTGCTCCGCACAGAGTGTATCACCTGCCGAAACGCGGGTAGTCAGTTTGAAATAAATGTCGTACATTTGCAACGTTCGCCTCGATGCAGCTAATAGTTAATGGTGACGAGTGACGAGTGACAAGTGGATAAAGAACGGTTAATCATTAATAATTAAACATTAATCATTAACCCGTCCCCCACCGTCACTGCGTGCCACCTCCCCTACATAGGGGAGGAACTGAAAGTGAACTGTGAGGTGAGACACTAAAGCCTCAGCAAGTGAAGGTAATCAAACTCTCCCCCTAAGGTAGGGGGAGTACCCTGTAAGGGGGAGAGGGTATGAGTTGACAATTAACAGTTAACAAGTGGTCGTTGATAATAAACAATTAATCATTATACATTATACCTATAATATTATATATATACTTATCATGCTGAAATCGCTTCATATATCCAATTATGCTCTGATTTCGGAATTGCATATTGATTTTGAATCGGGTTTCTCGGTCATTACCGGCGAAACAGGGGCGGGAAAGTCCATTATTATGGGGGCTTTGTCGCTTTTGTTGGGGCAGCGTGCCGACAGCCGTTCCATTAAAGAGGGTGAACAGAAATGTGTCATCGAGGCCTTGTTCGATGTGAATGCTTACGGATTGGAATCTTTCTTTGCGGACAACGAGTTGGACTACGATGCGGCCAACTGTCTTGTGCGCCGCGAACTGACAGTTGCCGGCAAGTCGCGTGCATTTGTCAATGACACTCCGGTTTCGTTGGCCCAGTTGCGCGAGTTGGCCACCCGGCTCATTGACATTCATTCACAGCATGAAAACCTGCTGCTTTCGAACGATGGATACCAGTTGAACGTGGTCGATGTGATAGCCCGAAATGCGGAGCTGCTCTCGGCCTATCGCGACAGGTATGTTGCCTGGCGCAACTTGCAGCAGGAGCGGGTGCAGTTGCAGCAGCTGGCCGACCGCCAGTCGGCCGATGTGGACTATATGCGCTATCAGTACAGACAGCTTGAAGAAGCGGCGTTGAAGGAAGGAGAACTGGAGGAACTGGAACAGGAACAGGAAACCTTGAGCCATGCAGAAGAGATAAAGTTGGGGCTGCAACGGGCGGTACAGCTGCTTTCGGATGAAGACCGGGTTTTGCCTTTGCTGAAGGACTCGTTTTCGGCTGTGTCGCAGGTCGGTGCATACGTGGGTGAGGGGAGTGAATGGGCGGAACGGCTTCATGCGGCTTATATAGAGTTGAAGGATATTGCCGATGAACTGCAAAGCCGTGAAGAACGCCTGGAGGTCGACCCCGCACGTCTGGAATGGGTGGATGGCCGGTTGAGCGAATTGTACACGCTTTGCAAGAAATACAGAGTGGAAGGGGTGGACGGACTGATAGCCTTGCGTGATGAATTGGATGCGAAGTTGCAACGCATTGACTCGTTTGATGATGAGTTGGCTGCCTTGGAGCGCAAACTGGCATTGGCAGAAAAAGACCTTTCGGATGCTGCCGATGAGTTGACCCGAAGCCGTGTGGCGGCAACGGACTCCATAGAGCGTTATCTGGTGGACCAATTGTCCCGACTGGGTATGCCAAATATCCGTTTCAAGGTGGATGTGCAGGCGGCAGCCGGGTACACGGAATATGGACGCGATGAGGTGCAGTTCCTTTTTTCGGCCAATAAAAACAAGTCGCTCATGCCTGTGGCTCAAACAGCTTCGGGGGGTGAAATAGCCCGTGTGATGCTTGCCGTGAAGTCGTTGGTTGCTCATCGGGCAGGACTTCCTACCATTGTGTTCGATGAAGTTGATACCGGTGTGTCGGGTGAAATAGCCCATCGCATGGGAGAAATCATGCAGCAGATGGGTGAAGACATGCAGGTGATAACCATTACTCACCTTCCTCAAATAGCTGCAAGGGGTGTCAGGCATTATAAAGTGTACAAAGATGAAAGCGGCGAACAGGCACAGACCTTTATTCGCAGCCTGACAGCTGAAGAGCGTGTCGCCGAGATTGCCAAAATGTTGAGTGGCGAGCAGGTGACCGAAGCAGCCCTGCGGCAGGCGGAGCAGTTGTTGCAGTGAGTAGTGGGTAGTGTGGCCGGTCCAAGGCCTGAAGGGCCGCAGGCTCATAGCATAGGGCAACGCCCTATGAATGCGCACCAAGAAAGGAAACAAGCCCCGACGGGGCGTAAGCACACAGAAGGCCGGAATTCCAAGTGAAACCCAGGATACCTTAGCTCGCTGTCAACTGTCAATTGTCAACTCATACCCCCTCCCCCTTTGCAGGGTACTCCCCCTACCTTTGGGGGAGAGTTTGATTACCTTCACTTGCTGAGGCTTTAGTGTTTCACCTCACTGTTCATTTTCAGCACCTCCCCTATGTGGGGGAGGTGGCACGCAGTGACGGTGGGGTACAAGTTGATGATTAATTGTTAATGATTAACTGTCAACTGTCACTGTTCACTATCTAAGGTGCATATTTTTTCAGATTTGTTGCTTTTTGTTGTCCAAAAGATAAAAAAAACAACAGGATTTAAGATAAAGTGAAAGGATTAACACTAATTGTTTGCTTTTTTTGTTTTATTTCAATACTTTTGCACTCCATTTTTCAAAGTGGAAGATAATAAAAGCCGTTAGCAATGTTTTGTCAGCGGTTTTTGGCGGGCAAAGCAGTCCGTTTTTTTATAAATCGTTTTGGAGAGAAATTTGATAAAATAAGTTTAATGTTCAATTTATGTTAATGAGAAAATTAACTTTTGTGGTTTCGTGCTTGTTGATAAGCATTTTTTCGTGTTTCGCACAGACCACGATAACCGGGACGGTTATCGATGATACGGGCGAGACGGTCATCGGAGCCAGTATCATGGTGGAGGGTACCACCGTGGGGACGGTTACCGACTTTGATGGTAATTTTTCATTGTCTGTGCCCGACGGGGCGAAACATGTCATTGTCTCGTATGTGGGAATGAAGTCGCAGACGCTTCCCATTCAGAAAGTGATGAATGTGAAGTTGCTTCCAGATACCCAAGAACTGGAAGAAGTTATTGTAACCGGTTACCAAAAAATCGACAGGAAAATGTTTACCGGTGCGGCGGCTAAAGTGGGTGGAGAAGATGCTAAAGTGGATGGTGCAACCGATGTAAGCCGTATGTTGCAAGGTAAGGCAGCCGGTGTGCAGGTGACCAATGTGTCTGCTACGTTTGGTGCGGCTCCTAAACTTCGTGTGCGTGGGGCGACGTCCATTTACGGAAACTCCAATCCATTGTGGGTGGTTGATGGCGTAGTGTTGGATGAAGTGGTGAATGTGGATGCAGATGACTTGGCTTCGGGTAATGCGGAAACGTTGATTAGTTCGGGAGTTGCAGGTTTGAATGCAGACGACATTGAAAGTTTTGAAATTCTGAAGGATGCTTCGGCTACAGCCTTGTACGGTGCACGTGCCATGAATGGGGTAATCGTCATTACGACCAAAAAAGGGCGCAAGGGTACGGCTACCTTTAATTATACGGGTGAGTTTACCTCTCGCCTGAAGCCATCTTACCGCCAATATGACATTTTGAATTCTAAAGACCAGATGGAAGTATTGCTGGAAATGGAACGGAAGGGGCTAATGCCCGACCAGCAGATGTTTTTGGTGAAAGATGGTGGTGTTTTCAATCGTTATTATCAGTTGACTGACTTGTATGATAAGACTTCGGGTAAATTTGGGCTGCCTTATACGGAACAGGCTCGTATGGGTTATTTGCGGGAAGCGGAACTGCGTAATACCGACTGGTTTGATGAGTTGTTCCACAATTCTTTGCAACAGAGTCATTCAGTGTCTATGTCTGTAGGGTCGGACAAGGCTATGGCTTACGTATCGGGTAGTTATTATAACGACCCGGGTTGGACTAAAGCTGACAAAGTGGATCGCTATACCTTTAATGCCAATGGTACGTACAATTTCTCTCCGAAATTTTCTATCGGTATGTTGGGTAGTAGTTCGTGGAGAAAGCAGAAAGCTCCAGGTACGTTGACTCGTCAGATTAATCCGGTGGAAGGGGAATATACGCGTGACTTCGATATCAATCCGTTCAGCTATGCGATGAATACTTCGCGTACGATGTCGCCTACGGAGACTTATCGTATGAACTATGCCGATTTTAATATATTCAATGAGATGGAAAGTAACTATCTTGATTTGGATATGACGGATGTGAAGATTCAGATTGATGTGAATTACAAACCAATAAAAGGTTTGGACATCAGTTTGTTGGGATCGCATCGTTATGCAAAGACCAGCCGTACGCACAATATATTGGATAATTCGAATATGGCCATGGCTTATCGTGCAGCTTCATCTGCAGACATTATAGATAGCAACAACTTTTTGTGGCAAAATCCGGATGAACCGTCGGAGACGCCTATTGTTGTCATGCCGAATGGAGGCTTTTACAATACGTATGATAATCTATTGAAAAGTTTCTATGGTCGTGCACAGGCTAATTACAATTTGGTGAAAGAAAACTATGCGTTGAATTTCCTTGGGGGGGCTGAACTTCGATCTGTAGACCGTTTGGACCGTTTCGCTATGGGATACGGTTATCTGTGGGCTAGTGAAATGGCTGTGACCGATTACCGTATTCTGCGTAAGATACTGGATGCCGGTAACACTTATTACGGTATGAACCAAACTTATGACCGTTCGGCGGGCTTCTTTTTAGCGGGTACGGTTTCGTACAAACAACGCTATACGTTGAATGCTACCATACGTACCGAAGGAACCAACCAAATGGGAAAATCGAGACAGGCACGCTGGTTGCCAACATGGAACGTAAGTGGGGCATGGAATATATTAGAAGAAGGTTTCATGCAGAATGCTTTGAACACGGTTTCTGCCTTGAAGTTGCGTGCGACGTATGGGCTGACAGCCAAAATGGTGGGCAATGCCAATGCCGATGCTGTGTATCAGGCCTTCCAAACCTACCGTCCTTATCAGTATGACCGCGAAGTGGGTTACATGATGATGAACCTTGCCAATAACGAACTGACTTGGGAGAAGATGAAAGAAACTAATATTGGTATCGATTTGGGCTTTTTGAGAAATCGTATCAGTTTCAGCGGTGATGTGTATTGGCGTAATAGCTATGATTTGTTGGGCTATTTCAGAACGGCAGGTTATGGCGGTGAATCCATTAAATTCATCAACTATGCCGATATGAAGATGAATGGCTTCGAATTTTCGTTGAACACACAGAACATCAAGACCAAAGATTTTTCTTGGAGCAATAATTTGATATTCTCTTTTAACCAGACAAAGATTGTCAATATGCAGGATATTATGCGTGTATATCAGCTGGTTGGTTTGGAAGGAGCCCCTCGCAACGGTTATGCACAACGCGGTTTGTTCTCCATTCCTTTTGCTGGCTTGGACGAAGATGGTGCTCCTATGTTCTGGGCACCAAATCCTGATAAGCCGCATAATGAAGATGGTAGTTACAATTTGGAAAAGACCTATTATGTGGACTTCCAAGAACAGGAAGACTTGGGTTGGCTGAAATATGAAGGTTCTATTGAACCGAAAGTGACGGGAGGGTTTGAAAATACTTTGAAATACAAGAACTTTAAACTGGATTTGTATTTTACGTATCAGTTTGGTAGTGTGGTTCGTCTGTATCCGACCGTATCCAGCTCTTATTCCGACATGGATGCCATGACGAAAGATATGCGCAACCGTTGGACCTTGCCGGGAGATGAGAATATAACTAATGTACCTTCCATTCCATCATCAACCATGTTGACGAATAATGGTGATTTGACGGTGGCCTACAATGCTTATAACTTTTCGGATGTGCGAGTGGCCAAGGGTGATTTCATCCGTTTGAAAGATATTACTTTTACGTATGACTTTGACAAGGATTTTCTTGAAAGCTGGCAAATAGGCATTCGTAATTTGTCCTTGCGCTTGGTTGCATCGAACATGTGGCTGATATATAGTGATAAACGTTTGAATGGACAAGACCCGGAATTCCAGCGGAGCGGTGGGGTAGCCATGCCCATTCCTAAACAGTTTACTTTGTCTATCCGTGCCGGATTTTAATAATAAGTTTGTGAAAACTTCAATCTGAAAAAACGAATATAGAATTATGAAACGATATATAAAGTTTATTTCTTTTTTGTTGCTGGTTTTGGTGGTAACCGGTTGCGATGACTTTTTGGGAAAGAATCCGACCAATCGTGCCGAGTTGCAGACAGTGGAAGATATCCGTGCCATGTTGGTGTCGGCTTATCCGAAAACCAGTTATTTTGTCTTTACAGAAGTGATGTCGGACAATGTGACCGATGTGGGAGACCGTATGACAGATGATGTGACTAGACGCAAATACTATCATTGGCAACAGAATAATGATATGGCGCAAGACACTCCGAATGGTTTCTTTACATCTTGTTATACAGCTATTGCGGCCTCTAACCACGTGTTGCGTGCCATTGACCGGATGTTGGCCGACAGTAAATATACGGAAGCAGACGTGAATCCTTATAAGGCCGAAGCCTTGCTGACCCGTGCCTACAACCATTTCATGTTGGTGAACCTGTTCGCAGAACATTATAATCCGGCTACGGCTGAAAGCGATTTGGCCTTGCCTTATGTGACAACGGTGGAAGAAGAACCATCGCCTTTGTACGAACGCTTGACGGTGAAGCAGATGTATGACAAGATTGAAGCCGATATGTTGGAAGGCTATGCCCTGCTGGATGAAAACCTCTACCCGGAAACGGCCAAATGGCATTTCAACAAGGAAGCGGCGGGCGTGTTCATCTCGCGGTTCTATTTGTATCGTGGCTTGATGGAAAAGGATGAAAACGGGGAGGATGACTTTGACAAGGTCATCCGTTATCTGACGGAAACGGTCGGCACTTCGCCCAAAATACGAGATTGGACGACTTCTTACAATGACCCGCTTGAAGATTTTTTGACCGATTATTGCAGTTCGCTGGAGGATGCCAATTTATTACTCATTTCTACCGTTTCAACTGGTTCTTGTTATCGGGTGTGGGCTAATCGTTACACCATGAACAGTGCTTTAATGCAGCGTCGTTTCTCGTATGAAACTCCGCACCCGACCAAAAATAGCATAGACTACTTGTTGGGTTACAAGGTGTATGGCAATTCAACTTTGGGTTGTTACTCTTTGTTTACCTTGAATGAATACTTCAAACGGGACGGTATCAATGCCAATTTCGGTATTCCTTATGTCATGTTTCCAGCTATCGTGGCCGAAGAAGCACTGTTCAATTTGGCGGAAGCCTACGTGATGAAAGAACGTTACGAGGATGTGATTGCGTTGTTGGACTTCTACTATTCCAAACGGGCGAAAGGTACGGGCACCGGCGAATTGTACAATTCGGAAAAGCATAAGGTGTTGGATGAAAAGATAAACGAAATATATAATGGTAACCTGGCAGCTTACAATGTCAGTCTGAAGCCTTCGTATGCGTTGAACGAACGGCAGGCTACCTATCTGCGTTGCCTGATGAACATCAAGGCTTCCGAATTTTGTGGTCAGGGTATGCGTTGGTTTGATATCAAGAGGATGCACATGCCGGTTACGCATGAAGTTTTCCCTAATCAGACTATTACGCTTACGGCCGATGACGCACGCCGGATTATTCCGATGTCTGATGATGCCCAACGGGGTATGGTGCCAACAGACCCGACAGCTTCGATTGGCATGATGGCCAAAGAGAAAGCCTTGACTCTGGAACAGATTAAGGCTCCGAAGCCTTTTAAGAGGGAAGAAATGAAACATTAAACAGAAATACAATAAAGTTTATATTGACAGATGAGAAAAATGAAAAAACAGATTGTTTATATACTTGTTGTTGCATTTGCCGCTTTTTCGTTCACTTCGTGTGGAGATGGGCCGTTCAGCGAATCAGAATCAAATATCACAATTCCGCCGGTATCGGACGATCCGCTTGACCAGTGGATAATGGACAATTATACGCTTCCCTATAATATTAAGGTCAATTATGCCTGGAATGCGGAAATGAATGACCCTTCTCGTCCGTTGGTACCTGCCAAAAGGGAACTGGTGTTGCCCTTCCTGAAAATTGTGAAAAAAGTGTGGCTTGACCCTTATGCCGAGGCTTCGGAATTAGGAGACCAGTTCATGCCGCTGTATTCTGCGCGCGATTTGGTATTGGTGGGTAGCGGTAGCTGGAATACAGGTTCTGTGACGTTGGGATGGGCGTCGGGCGGATACAAGGTGACGCTTTTTACTGTGAATCAGTTTGACATGGAGAAAGGGATTTCTTACGATGATTTGAAACGCTTCTTCCATACATTTCATCATGAGTTCGCACATATCTTGAATCAACGTAAGAAATATAGTGCTGATTTCAAGAAGATAAGTGGAGGATACAATGCAGACTGGGAAAGTTCGAACGACGAGAAGGCACGTGAAGACGGATTTATGACGGCTTATGGTTCGTCGGCCGACACGGAAGAGTTTGTGGAAATTTATTCCATTTATGTGACCAGCACGGTAGCCGAATGGGATGAAATCATGGGTTCTATCCGCAACCCGAACGGGCGTTCGCTCATAGAACGCAAATTGCAGATGGTGCGGGACTATTTTACCAATTCATACGGATTGGATATGGATAAGATGCGTGAGTCGGTGGTAAGTGCTATCAAGGAGGTTACGGAAGGAAATTTGGATTGATTTTAATAATGTAGAACAATAAAAACAGCATAAGAATGAAACGGATGATAAATAAAGGGATGTGGGGTTTGTCGCTCGTGTTTGCTTTGATGGCGTGCAATCCGGACACCGACCTGTTCGACCAGTCGGCAACCGACCGTCTGGAAGAAGCGAAGAACGAATTGCAGCAGACGCTCATGTCATCTCCACAAGGCTGGGAGTTTGTTTATTTCACCGACTCGCTTTCCTATGGTGGCTACAACATGTTGATGTCGTTCACCAACAAGGAAGTTACGGTACGCGGTGGTAAGTTCTTCTCTAACAAGACGTCGGTTAGCCCCTATGAGATAGGATTCCCGCAGAGCATGGCTTTAATGTTTACGGGTTATAACGAGGTGTTCAGCGTGTTGGGCGACCCGGACGAAAACGATTTGACAGGTAGCGGTTCGGCATTGGGAGGCGAAAACGTGTTGCTGTGGATGCGTACTTCCGAAAATGGTGATACTATTGAGTTCAAGAGCCAGAATAGCAATACTCGAAGTAAGATGTACCGTCACCAAGGCAGTTGGGATGATCATGTGGCCAAGGTGGATAAAATGATTGAGAATTTCTCGGGAGGAGCCATGAACCGTTATTTCCGTGAAATGACCACGGCTGACGGCGAAAGCCTGCTCTTTACTGGCTTTGACAATTTGACCCGTACGCTTTCGCCTTTGCGCTTGCAAGGTGATAGTGTCGTTGTCGAAACCAATGGGGTCGCTCCTACGGAATACGGATTCCAATTTACCAAACCGGTGAATTTTAACGGACATAAAGTGGACCGATTGGCATATAACGAGGAAAACGGAAAATTCAATGTGCTTGAAAACGGCGTTATGGTCGGGGAAATGATCAGTGTGGACGAACCAAGTTTCGTGTTCTCGGGTAAAAACGGAATGCCTTTGAATACAATGGTGTTTGAACCTAAGGTAATGTACAGCATCTCTGGGGCGAGTGAGGCTATCCTGACTCCGTTGGACAGCGTGTTGATGAAGTCTTACCGTGTGTTGGATGAACAGTACGATGTATGGTCGGATTATTATGGTCTGATGTTCTATCCGATGACTACACAAAGCGGCGAGCATGTGTATCATAGCCTTTGGATGATGTTCCTTAACAAAGGGGATGACCCCGACAGCGATGAAGATGATTTTTTGGATATTATTGCCGGTGTGGATAACTTCTCTGGAGTGGTTGATCAGGATGCATCCCGTACGGACAAGGTGGTGCTGACTCGCCCGCGTTTCAACATGTGGCAGTACCGTTGCTATGAAGATCCGGCAAAAGGACACAATTTGTTCGCCTCTGATCCAGAAATAAAGACTTACTTGCAGAAAGCTTTGGAAGCGTTGGTGACAACGGCTTCGGGTACTCCTTACATTATCATCCCGTCGACCGGTTTCACGTCTTTTACATTGGGTTCGACGCTGTCGAATGATTATTTTATCATGTCTTATGTTCGTAAGTTCGAATAAAAAACAACATTAACAACCCATCATTAATAAAATAAAATTATGAAAACAAAAACCATTACTCAGTTGGTAGTTTGGGCTTTTTTGGCTTGTACTACAATGGCGGCTGCACAGACAAATGCTGTGCGATCCATGTCGCAAATTTCGTATAAGAAGAACGTGAGATTGGAGACTCCGGCCATGAAGCAAGTTAGTCTTTCTTCAGCGGATGCGAAAGTGGAAAAGACACTTGCGCAAATTAAGGATATTGATCTTTCGGCAAATGCAAGGGCGAAAACTGTTTTGAAGGCTACTGCCGGTAACGACTTGCTGAACGGGACATTGGCTATTGATGCTTATGACTATTTTTCAGGTGCTCCCTTGTCGTGGAATATAGAAGTCAGAAAAGATGAAACGGATGCCACCAAATATTGGTTTAAGAATTTGTTCCCTTTTAAAGAAGGGGAGGGTCTGACTCTCTATGAGGTGTACGCTACTCTTTCGGATAATATTTTGTCATTCCCGTTGAATCAAGTGGTGATGGATATAACAGAGTTAGGTCAGTTTACTTTGCAAGGTTTGGAATATGTACAAGGTAAGGGTGATGTTCTGATGACAACTCCCATCCAAGCTAAGGTGGACGAAGAAAACGGAGTCATTGTGTTTCAAAATGGCTTCGGTGCTAATAATGAAGGATTTATTTCTTGTTACGACTTGAATTGGACGGCAAGAGTTTATACGGCGGAAACTTATCCTATATTGACGGAAATCATGTTGCCGCAGGGAGCTATGTTTGAAACCATGTCGCAGGACTTGATGAATTATCCTTTCTTGACCGTAAATATTCCAGGAAAAACATGGGAATGGAATTGCTTGAGTAATGTCAAGGATTTTGATGCCATTGAATGGCAGTATGCGCCAGCCGATGCCAGTTCGGAAGCGGACATTATCACGGTGACTGAACCGAAACTGGTTATGGATGTGAATGCAGGCGATGCCTTTATCGCCCCGATACTGGCAGTGGAAAAAGATAATCACTATGGTATGGCCACTATTGGTTACAATTCAGGATATTTCGAATATGGTGCTATTGTTGAAGCCGGAGGTGCAACTCATGTAGATGATGGTCAGCGCTTTAATTGGAGTAACGCCAACTTTGATTATGATTTGAACTTTATGATGACAGTGCCAGGAACGAATGATTTGGCTTATGGATTTAATGGTCAAAAAGGCAAGGCCAAGAAAGAAACGGAAGCCTTGATGGTTCGCTATGATGCGCCTGCTGATCCGTTGCTTTTCGGAGGGGTTGATGTACTTTGCTTGTTGTCCGACCCTAATAACAAATCGCATTTCCGCATGGAAATTCGTGAAGTGAGCATGGATGCAGAATCATTTGCTTTGGGTAACTTAATAGCATATTCAGATAAAGTCAACAAATACTCAGGGGGTGTCGGCGACATTGCGACTTTGCAATTCAGCGATTTCAAGACTTCTGATAACAAAGCTTTGGACAAAGTGCGTGTGACAACAGGTTTCGCTTTGATATTGAGTGGCTATTATGAAGATGGAGTTATCTTTACCGCCGCTTCGGAAAATTATCAAAGACCGTATAACCGTAGTACGACTTTCTACAAAGTTCCTGGAGATGAAAAGAATTATTATATGCACGAAGATTTGTCTCAAGCCTTGTTCTTCTCTTTGTATGATGCTTCGTTTGAAAGTGGAAATACAGGAATAGAACCGGTTGAAACTGCCAATACCACCAAGTTGTACACCACTTCGGATGCGTTTAACTTTACATACACAGATGACTTCACTTCAATGGATGTATATAACATGAACGGTCAGAAAGTATCAGCTTATGCTTTGCCGCAGACCGGTACATTCAGCATTGCGAAGTCAGCGTTGAACGATGGTGTATACATGTTCCGTATGAACGGTAAGACCACAGAAGTGCTTCGTGCTGTGAAATAAATCATAGGGAATATAAAATAAGAGTAAAAAGGGAATGTACTTTACGGTGCATTCCCTTTCGCTTTATATACAGCGAGGTATATGTTTCTCTATTCCATTTTATTATATTTGGATAATACAGGCTGCGGTTCGGCAATTCAAAAAACGTAAAACAGGTTTTACATTTTGCATTGCACTCATCTTTCACTATATTTCAATAATATAGGAGGCGGTTCAGAAGAAGCCAAATCGAAAACTGTGTTTTCATTTGCTTCTCCACTCACCTTTCACTATATTTGTTACCAAATTAATAAAAAACAGGAATTTATGAAACGTTCTTATGCTGTAAAAACATGTTTGTTGATGATGCTGCTTTGTGGATGCCGTTGGGTTTGTGCAGATGATTATGTGTTGGATTTTTCGACAAAAGCAGGTGCGTGTGGAATCTATACTAAAGACTGGTCTTGGGTTGATGGGGATATGGAATGGCTGTTGAGCGGGGCGCAAAATGGAAACGGAAAAGAGAGCATTGTCCGTTTTGGAGGAAAAAGCAATGCCAAAGGAGTGTCGTATGTAAAAAGTGTGACTCCGTTGCCACTTGTGGTACGTGAGGTGGTGCTCAATGTACAAGAACTTGTAGATGAAATAAAAACATTCAAACTTTATGTGGCGTCGGATGACTCGTTTGAAAACCCGATAGAGGTGGTGAACCGGACGCCTGTAAGCGGCTTGGTTTCCTTTGTGCCGGAAAAGGAGGAAGTGTGGTTGGCCGGTATGTATTATAAACTGGAGGTAGGTTGGAACAACAATACAACAACCAATAAAGCGGCTCAGATAGCTTCCTTGACTTTTAAGGAAGGCGTGCCTCCACCGGTTTATACGGTTATGGCCACGGTGAATGATGAGAGCCTTGGTTCGGTATCGGTGCAAGGGAAAGTGATAACGGTCGCGCCGGAAGCATGTGTGACGTATGGCGAGCCGGCCTGGGAACTGTTGGAGGGTGAAGGCGTTGTGACGCAAAACGGAAATGTGTTTGTGGTTGCTCCGAAAAGCGACTGCCAGGTACGTATAAATCTGATGCCGATGGATGTGTACAAGGTAATTTTGGAAGCCGGTGGCGGAAGGTTGCCGGGTGAGACGGAACTGACTCAGGTGGATTGTACGGCTCCGGTTGTTCTGCCGGAACCTTTGTCGCCTTGCGCACAATGGACCTTTGTCGGTTGGTCGGATACACCGGTCGATGAAATAAATGTCATGCCCCAACTGATTCCGGCTGGAGAATATCAGCCGACAGCACACACGACTCTTTACGCCGTATATCAAAAAGTGCAGGGAGGTGAGTCTGTCCAGACTCTGAAAATGGATTTGGATGCAACGATAGGCTGGGAAGTGCAAGGAGTCGGTCGGGGTGGTGGTGATACGGCTCCGTATTATATATTGCATGAAGGAGCGGCCATCTTTTCTCCGCCGTTTGATTTGTCGGGCATTATCGATATTTCCGCACGGGTGAGAACGTATAACAATCACTCCACTTTGTTAGTGACAGATGAAGCCGACAATGAGTGGGGTAGGGTTACGGCCTGGGAGAATATCCTGTTTACGGAAGTGGGGGTCAAAACACAGGACCTGGTCGGGACCGGACGTTTGAAGTTTACAAGCGAAACTGTCACGGCAACCAGGGGGGTGGGCGTTTCAGCCATAACTGTCCGCTATGCATCGGTGCCATTGGTGTATGCTTCCCAACCGAATTGCGAGCCCGGTTCGGGTACGGGAGGTCAATCGTTGAAAGAACAGCCGGTTTTGTATGTGGAAGGTCGTGCTGTGTGTTTTGAGGCTGTGGGCGGACAAGCATTTGCCGTATATACGCTTTCGGGCAATCGCTTTTGTGCCGGTTTGACCGGTTCCGGGATGAATCGGATAGAGTTACCGGTAGGTGTGCATTTGTTGAGTGTGGGAGAAAAAGTGTTCAAGGTAGTGATAGCATATTGATAAAAAGTTTAACTTTGCGTCTTTAAATTCTGGTTCATGATTAGTTTTATTGTTTCCATAGTCGCGCTTGTGCTGGGCTATGTGTTTTATGGAAAGTTTGTAGAACGCATCTTTGGTGTGGACAGCAAGCGTCCTACTCCGGCAGTGGCCAATCCGGATGGGGTGGATTATGTGGAATTGCCCTGGTGGAAGGCTTTTCTTATTCAGTTTTTGAATATCGCTGGTTTGGGACCTATTTTCGGGGCCATTATGGGAGTGATGTTTGGCGAAGCGGCTTTCTTGTGGATTGTTTTCGGAACAATATTTGCCGGAGCGGTGCATGATTATCTATCAGGAATGATTTCGTTGCGGCGCAATGGCGCGAGCCTGCCGGAAATTGTAGGTCAGGAGTTAGGAGGCGGAGTAAAACAGTTTATGCGGGTGTTCTCCTTGCTGCTGATGGTTTTGGTCGGTGCTGTATTCATATCGGGGCCAGCCGGATTGCTGGCCGGGTTGACACCCCAATCGCTCGACATGACTTTCTGGGTTGTGGTCATATTTATCTATTATATGTTGGCCACGATGTTGCCGATAGACAAGTTGATAGGTAAAATATATCCAATTTTCGGCTTTGCCCTTCTGTTTATGGCAGTGGGTATTTTTGTTGCCATGTTGGTGAACCGTGCACCCATACCTGAGTTTACTGAAGGTTTTGCCAACCAGCATCCTCAAAAACTGCCGGTATTCCCTATCATGTTTGTGTCAATAGCCTGTGGTGCCATTTCCGGATTTCACGCTACGCAGTCGCCGTTAATGGCCCGTTGTCTGCAAAACGAACGTTTTGGGCGTAGGGTGTTTTATGGCAGCATGGTGGCCGAAGGAGTGGTTGCCTTGATTTGGGCTGCGGCCGCTGCCAGTTTTTGGGGGTCGGTGCAGGGCTTGCAGGAATTTGTAGCCGGTTTGGCGCCTACGGAAAATAAGGCTGCGGTGGTGGTTGATGTTATTTCAAAGCAATGGTTAGGTACTTTTGGCGGAATACTGGCTTTGATAGGTGTTATTGCTGCACCGATTACATCGGGTGACACGGCGTTGCGGTCGGCACGTCTCATCGCGGCGGACTTTTTGAAAATGGAGCAACACACGATTAAAAAACGTCTGCTCATATCTATCCCGATTTTTTTATTGACGTTTGTCATATTGCAGATGAATTTTGATGTGTTGTGGAGGTATTTCGCCTGGTGCAATCAGACTTTGGCTGTGTTTACTTTGTGGGCGGTGACGGTTTACCTGGCACGACGCAGAAAACTGTATTGGGTGTCTTTGTTGCCCGCCTTGTTTATGACGGCGGTCAGCGTTTGCTACATCATGATAGCTCCTGAAGGTTTTGGCTTGCCGGCAAAAGTGTCTTATCTGACCGGAGCGGTAGTGTGTGTGGGAACCGGGATCTTGTTTTTCTTCAAAAAGAGCAAATCCTGTTTTTTGATGAATGATTATTGAAGAAATGCAGAGAGCCCTTGAGGGTCTCTTGTCGGGACGGTTCATGCTTCTCTGTATTCAAAAAATAAAATAAAAACATATGAGATACAAGTATGATTTCTTGGTAATCGGTGGGGGTATAGCCGGTATCAGTTTTGCGTTGAAAGCGGCTCCCTATGGCAAGGTAGCTTTGCTGTGTAAAGGAAGTCTCGATGTGTCGAACACATCGTTTGCGCAAGGAGGAATTGCTTCGGTGACGTATGACCCGGATAATTTTGAAGAACATATTCAAGACACGCTTATTGCCGGCGATGGGCATTGTTACCTGCCTGCAGTGGAAAAGGTGGTAAAGGAAGCTCCCGGGCAAATCAAAGAACTCCTGAAATGGGGGGTGGACTTTGACCGGGACGAACAGGGAAAATTCGATTTGCATAAAGAAGGAGGACATTCGGAATTCCGCATCCTGCATCACAAGGACAATACAGGCTATGAAATACAGCAAAGTCTGATCCGGCAGGTACGTGAACATCCGGAGATTGATGTGTATGAGCAGTTCTTTGCCATAGAGATTCTCACACAACATCATTTGGGACAGATTGTGACCCATCACACGCCAGGCATAGAATGTTATGGAGCCTACGTGCTTGACCAGCGCACGAACCACATTCATACCTTCCTCTCTAAAGTAACTTTGCTGGCAACGGGGGGAATCGGCAATGTATACTCCACTACAACCAATCCGGAAATAGCCACCGGTGATGGCATTGCCATGGTACACCGTGCCCGCGGGGTTGTGAAAGACATGGAATTTGTGCAGTTTCATCCGACAGCATTGTATCATCCGGGTGAACGTCCCACATTCCTCATTACCGAAGCCATTCGGGGGTATGGAGCTGTGTTGCGCACGCAAGATGGCAAGGAATTCATGCAGAAATACGATGAACGCGGTTCGCTTGCTCCACGTGACATTGTGGCGCGTGCCATAGACAATGAAATGAAAATTCATGGCTGGGATTATGTTTATCTGGATGTGACGCACAAAGATGCGGAACTGACCAAAGAGCATTTTCCTAACGTTTACCGGAAGTGTCTTGAATTAGGCATTGACATCACCAAAGACTACATTCCGGTGTCGCCTACCCAACACTATCTTTGTGGAGGCATAGCTGTCGACTTGAACGGCATGAGCACCATTAACCGTTTGTATGCAGCGGGCGAGTGTTCCTGTACCGGTCTGCATGGTGCCAACCGTCTGGCTTCAAATTCGCTCATCGAGGCGATTGTTTATGCCGATGCAGCCGTCAAGGATGCAGTGCAGCATTTGAATACGATAACGTTCAATGACAAGATACCCGATTGGGATGATGAAGGCACTTCTTTGCCGGAGGAAATGGTGTTGATAACCCAGAGTTTCAGGGAAGTGGAGCAGATTATGAGTACGTATGTCGGTATTGTACGTTCCAACTTGCGTCTTACCCGTGCCATGAAGCGTCTGGAAATACTGTATCGGGAAACGGAAGATTTGTTTGAGCGTTCGGTCGTATCACGCGAAATCTGTGAGTTGCGCAATGTCATCAGCGTGGCCTATCTCATTATCAAGCAGGCTTTGCAGAGAAAAGAAAGCAGAGGATTGCATTATACGGTTGACTATCCGAAAAAAAACAATAATAATTAAACTGTATTTTGTGGGTTTGCTTTTTGGTTGTGCCCACTTTAAACAATTTCATATATGATCAAGCATATCGTGTTCTGGCAATTGGAAGAGATTGCGGAAGGTAAGTCGAAAGCGGAAAACGCCCGCATCATCAAAGAAGGGTTGGAAGGTCTGAAGGACCGTATTCCCCAATTGCAAAAAATTGAAGTCGGCATCAATCACGCCGATGCACCTCAAAGCAATTATGATGTCGCTTTGTACTGTGAACTGGCTTCGATGGCCGATTTGGATATTTATCAGAATCATCCCGACCATAAGGCGGTAGCGGCTTACATAGGCAAGGTGAAGAAAGCACGTGTTGCCGTGGATTATGAGGTAGATGCCTTGAATTGATGCCGCTGTTCGGAGGCTGCATTCAATCCGAACTTCACGACAGGTTTGAATGAAAGATATAGAACGTCCGCAGGCTACAGCAAAATGCTGTCAGCCTGCGGACGTTCTGTATTCAGCCGTTAGAGAGAGTTCGCATGGCGTTGAAGTAGAGAGTCTTGTCCGCTTTTTTTGTCGGTTGTCAATTAATGAGTACCTTTGCGTTCCATTCTTTCTTGCTTATGGGACGGATTTTAGCTATTGATTATGGGCAAAAGCGTGTGGGGCTGGCAGTGACCGACCCTTTGCGTATTGTGGCTAACGGATTGGATACCGTGTCCACGAACGATGTAATCGATTATTTGAAAAGATACATGGATCGTGAACCGGTGGATAAAATTGTGGTTGGCCTGCCCCGGCAGATGAACGGGGAAGATTCGGAGTCGATGAAATACATCCGCCCATTCGTGAAACGTTTGGGGAAAGAGTTTCCCGGTCTGGAAATCGTTTTTGTCGATGAACGTTTCACATCGGTCCTGGCTCATAAAGCCATGCTGGATGGCGGATTGAGGAAAAAGGACCGTCAGAACAAGGCTTTGGTCGATAAAATCAGTGCGGTTATGATTTTGCAGACCTATATGGAATCATCGAGAAATGTATGAATTTTAATTTGTGGAACCCACATATAAATGTATAGAAAATGATATTACCTGTTTATACTTACGGCAACGCGGTATTGCGTAAGGAATCCAAAGAAATAGGCCCCGATTATCCGGAGCTGCACACGTTGGTCAACAACATGTATGAAACCATGTATCATGCCGATGGAGTGGGGTTGGCCGCTCCCCAGATAGGGCTGGACATTCGTCTGCTGGTGATAGACCTGGCTCCGTTCAAGGAGCAGGACCCGGAGCTGGGCAGCTTTAAGGTGACCATGATTAATCCGGTCATGCTGGAAATGAGCGATGAAACGGTTATGGGCGAGGAAGGATGTTTGAGCATTCCGGGCATTCACGAGTCGGTAGCCCGTTCAAAGCGCATAAAAATAACTTATCTTGACCTGGACTTCAATGAACACACCGAGGTGTTCGAAGACTATAAGGCCCGTGTGGTGCAACATGAATATGACCATCTCGAAGGGAAAGTCTTCACCGACCGGGTGAGCCCTTTGCGCCGGCAGTTGCTGAAAGGCAAGCTCACGAACATAGTAAAGGGCAAGGTTCGTGCCGATTACAAGACGAAGTAGGAGGCTGTCTGTTGTGAAACGGCAGTCCGTGTGTCGGGTCTGCTTTCACTTTTTTCAAAAAACAACAATTTAAAATAAATATGGCTGACGACAAGAAGATTATTTTTTCCATGGTGGGAGTGAGTAAGGCTTTCTCTCCGCAAAAAAAAGTGTTGAACAACATTTACCTGTCATTTTTTTACGGAGCCAAAATCGGTATCATCGGCTTGAACGGTTCCGGAAAGTCCACGCTGTTGAAGATTATAGCCGGGGTTGAAAAGTCGTATGATGGCGAGGTGGTTTTCTCGCCGGGCTACTCGGTGGGCTATCTGGAACAGGAACCCAAGCTCGACCCGGAAAAGACGGTGAAGGAAGTTGTGCAGGAAGGAGTGCAGGAGGTGATGGACATGCTGGCCGAGTATGACCGGATCAATGAACAGTTTGCCGAACCGGATGCCGACTTTGACAAGCTCATTGCCCGTCAGGGAGAACTGCAGGAAATGTTGGACCATGTCGATGCCTGGAACATAGACAACAAGCTGGAGCGTGCGATGGATGCATTGCGCTGTCCTCCCGAGGATGCTTTGGTGGCCAATCTGTCGGGAGGTGAACGACGTCGGGTGGCCTTGTGCCGTTTGCTGTTGCGCCAGCCCGACATTCTCTTGCTCGACGAACCTACCAACCACCTCGACGCCGAATCGGTGGAGTGGCTCGAACACCATTTGCAGCAGTATGCGGGGACTGTTATTGCCATTACGCACGACCGTTATTTCCTGGATAACGTGGCGGGCTGGATTCTCGAACTGGACCGGGGCGAAGGTATCCCGTGGAAAGGCAATTACTCTTCGTGGCTTGAACAGAAAACGGCCCGCATGGCGATGGAGGACAAGCAGGCCAGCAAGCGCCGCAAGACCTTGGAGCGTGAACTGGAGTGGGTGCGCATGGCTCCGAAAGCCCGTCATGCCAAAGGAAAGGCCCGTCTGGATGCTTACGACCGGTTGATGAACGAGGATCAGAAAGAGCGCGAGGAAAAACTGGAGATATTCATCCCCAACGGTCCGCGCTTGGGCAACAAGGTGGTTGAAGCCATCGGAGTTGCAAAGGGCTATGGCGACAAGCTCTTGTTTGAAAACCTGAACTTCATGCTTCCGCCCAATGGCATTGTCGGTGTCATCGGTCCGAACGGGGCCGGAAAGACAACGCTGTTCCGCCTGATGATGGGGCTGGAGAAACCCGACCAAGGTACATTTGATGTCGGTGAAACCGTCAAGATAGGGTACGTGGACCAGACCCATACCGACATAGATCCGAACAAGACGGTGTTTGAAGTCATTTCGGGAGGAACGGAGTTCATCCGTGTAGGCGGTAAGGAAATCAATGCACGTGCCTACCTGTCCCGTTTCAACTTTACGGGAGGCGACCAGGAAAAGTTGTGCGGTGTGCTTTCGGGAGGTGAGCGAAATCGTCTGCACCTGGCATTGACCTTGAAGTCGGAGGCGAACGTGCTGTTGCTCGACGAACCCACCAACGATATCGATGTCAACACGCTGCGTGCGTTGGAAGAAGGGCTCGAAAATTTTGCCGGCTGTGCCGTCGTCATTTCGCACGACCGTTGGTTCCTTGACCGCATTTGTACGCACATCATTGCGTTTGAGGGCGATTCGCAGATTTTTGTCTTTGAAGGTTCTTACTCCGAATATGAAGAAAACAAACGCCGGCGTCTGGGCGACGAGGCTCCGAAGCGTCTGCGTTATAAGAAACTGATGGCCTGACATTCGTTGTTCTTCGGGTCAAAAAAAAGGAAGCGCAAATTTGCGCTTCCTTTTTTTTGACCCGAATGTCTAGTCCTGAAATAGCGTTACAACAAAAAAAAGTAACATTATGGAAAAGACAGAAACAAAGTATGTTAAGCGCACACAAAAAGATTACAGCATGTCCTTTAAACTATCAGTAGTTCAAGAGTATGAAACCACACAAAT
>CASEAJ010000110.1 GCA_949285425.1 uncultured Porphyromonadaceae bacterium | reverse complement strand
TATGCCAGGGCTGTTTTTCCGCTACCTTGTGTATGCCAGACAATCCCGCTTTTTATGCCATTATCCAATTTCTTTCGAATAGCAAAAGAGGCAAAAAGCTGTTGGTAACGCATTACATGCTTTTCCAACCGGGTAGTCTTGCTACCGTCTTCCAATTCGATCTTTCTGTCTACATAGGCAAAACCATATCTTAGTAAAAAGAGAAATCTTTCTTTGCTGAGCATCGATATTAGAATCCTGTTGGTCGGAGTATTGATATCTTTGTTCGTGTTATATTCAGGTAGGTTCTTGATAACTACACAATTTCTGTGTTGCAATATCTGTTTCTCCGTTTCGTCAGATACAGTCTTATAAGGATACCCTGCCACAAAACCCTTATCAGCCTCACGGAAGACGTTGAAGAAAGCTTTGCTTTTGGATGTACAGCAATAAAATGCACCTTGAATCGGAACTCTACTTTCATTGTCATATTCCTGATTGTTGGAAAATATCATCAACTGAGTAACATTCAGGAATCTCCGGAATTTTGTGTTACTCATTCGCATATTGATACGCTCCCTTTCTGCCAGAATACCATCATGGTTATTTGGCTTCTTGACCTCAATAAAAGCTAATGGAAGACCATTTACAAAACATGTTATATCCGGTCTGAAGCTATCACCGCTTTCCTGATTCTCACACTCAAATTCAGTGGTTACATGCCATTCGTTACGACTGGCATTTTGGAAGTCTATCAGTTTGATATTACTGTTGGAAGAAAGTTTACTATAAAACTCCCTTCCAAGGTCATTATTGTTAAGTATCAATATGATTTCACTCAGCAATTGCTTTGCCTGCAAGTCAGAAAGCTCTGGGTTCAGACGTTGAACGCTACGCAAAAACACATCCGTCAGAATATTAGTCTTGCTGTCATATTCTGTTATATTGTCCAAATAAGTATATCCAAGTCTACACAAATGCAGGGCAGCCGGGACCTGCACTCGTGTATTTTCATTGAATTTGCATTCCATAACTTTATCTTTTTTCTTTTCGGTTATCAGTTCCGCCAAACCAACTTGAAGAACCTCCGCAATTTACTGAAGAACATCCAAATACGGCTGTGAGATATCGGTATTCGACACAATGGTTGGATTGGCTTTCACATGTTCTGCCAACCATTTGCTTATACGCTCTTTTTTTCACACAACACAACTTTCAATCGGTTTGGTTCTTCCAACCATCAACTTATCATGCACAAAAATAGTGATTTATTTTCACTTCCTTTTTCACATGCAAACTTTAAAGTGAGTTCTATTAACTCCCTTCATAAAAAAGACCACATATTGTGGAGGCATTCACTTGCTTTTTGGCTCATACGGCATTTTTTGTATTTTCATTCTTCATCGCATAGCCCGCCATGCTCTTTCAATGAGACACTATAGCTCATCGCCCAACTACCTATAGTTAGTTGTTCAACGCACTATAGGTAGTTGCCCAACCTGCTATAGTTAGTTTTATCACTTCGTAAGGAAAACAACCGGCTGAAAGACAAGACACAACAAGAGCAAAAGAAGGAATGTTAAAAAACATACTATAGGATGTTGGGAAAGAAACTATAGGAAGTGTTGTATTCCGCTTGCAGGAGGGTGTGAAAAAACATCGGGAAAACGCCCGAAAAAAAGGGGAACCGAACTTGTTGGAGGTTTGCACCGAAGCGTTTCCTGTTTTGTGCAAATTTAGTGAAAAAGAAACGTATCTTTGCACTGTTTTAGAAAAAAAGAGGATGATGACCCAAACTGAAGATACAGACCACATGCCGACAACAGACAGTCACCAACCGCCCCACATTGATTTGGAAAGGATTATCGCCGCCAAACTGCCCGGACGGAAGTTGCCGGCATGCGTTGTGAACTATCTGAAACGCATCGTACACATTGATGAAGTGAACGAGATATTCCGCCTATATCCCAATGCCCAGGGGCTTGACTTCATCAGGGAACTTATCGGATACCTGCACATAAGCTATCATGTGGCCGGCAAGGAACGGTTTCCGCACGACGGACGCAGCTACATATTCGCCAGCAACCACCCGCTGGGAGGACTGGACGGCATCATTCTGGCCTACGTCATCGGACAGGAATATGACGGACACATCCGACTGATGGTCAACGACATTCTTTCCTTCATCGAACCTTTGCGACAGCTGTTCATACCGGTAAACAAAACCGGAGCACAAGGGAAAGAAAATGCCGGACGGCTGAACGAATTCTACCGGTCGGGGCTGAACTTGATTACTTTCCCATCGGGAAAATGCTCGCGCAAAATACGGGGCCGGATTACCGATCCTGAATGGAAAAAGCACCTCATTGCCAAAGCCGTGCAATACCAGCGCGACATAGTGCCCATACACTTCGAAGGACGCAACTCCAACTTTTTCTACAATCTGGCCAACCTGCGCACCCGCTTGGGCATCAAGGCCAACGTTGAAATGCTATACCTGGCGGATGAATTCTTCAAACAGAAGGGAGCTCATTTCAACCTGACTATCGGCGAGCCGATTCCCTGGCAGACTTTCGACAAAAGCAAGTCGCAGGCACAATGGGCCGAATGGGTAAGGGAAACGAGCTACAAGCTGCATCAATGAGGGAAGCGAAGCAAGGAGCGGGGAGCGAAAATCCAAAGTCCGTACCACACGGTTCGCCCGCAAACTGCATAGAATGCAGCACCCTGCCTGCAGGATGTCGGCTGCAACAAAAGAAAAATTTGGCCGTTTAACACAAAAGCATTATCTTAGTACGTTTTTTCGAAAATACTAAAAAAATTACATAAATGACTGAACAAGACAGAATTATCAGAGTCAATATAGACGAAGAAATGAAATCTTCGTACATTGACTATTCTATGTCGGTAATCGTTTCGCGCGCATTACCCGATGTGCGCGATGGTTTCAAGCCCGTACACCGCCGTGTGTTGTTCGGAATGAACGAACTGGGAAACAACTCCGACAAGCCCTATAAGAAAAGTGCCCGTATCGTAGGGGAAGTCATGGGGAAATATCACCCCCATGGCGACTCGTCCATTTATGGCACCTTGGTACGCCTGGCACAGCCTTGGGCCATGCGCTACCCGCTGGTGGACGGACAGGGTAACTTCGGGTCGGTCGATGGGGACAGCCCCGCCGCCATGCGTTACACCGAAGCCCGCTTGCGCCGGATAGCCGAAGAAATGCTGGTCGACATCAACAAGGACACCGTCGACTTCCAGCTGAACTTCGACGACACGCTGAAAGAACCGGTCGTGCTGCCCACCCGCATCCCCAACCTGCTGGTCAACGGTGCTGCAGGCATTGCCGTGGGGATGGCCACCAACATGCCTCCACACAACCTGAGCGAAACCATCGACGGCATTGTGGCCTACATTGACAACAATGACATCGAGATTCCCGAACTCATGAAATACATCAAAGCGCCCGACTTCCCCACCGGAGGAACCATATATGGATATGCCGGAGTCAAGGAAGCGTTTGAAACGGGACGCGGACGCATCGTCATACGTTCGAAAGTCAACATTGAAGTCGATGATTCGGGACGCGAAAAAATCATCGTCTACGAAATACCCTATCTGGTCAACAAGTCGGAACTGATCAAATCAATCGTTGCACTGATCGAAGAAAAGCGCATCGAAGGCATCGCCCACATCAACGACGAGTCGGACCGCGAAGGCATGCGCATTGTCATTGACATCAAACGCGACGCCAACTCAAATGTGGTGCTGAACAAACTGTTCAAATACACCGCCCTGCAATCGTCGTTCAGCGTGAACAACATTGCCCTGGTCAACGGACGTCCGCGCCTGCTGAACCTCAAAGACCTGATACATCACTTTGTGGAACACCGCCATGAAGTGGTGATACGCCGCACCCGCTTCGAACTGGCAGAAGCGGAAAAACGCGCCCACTTGCTCGAAGGTTTCATGATTATACTCGACAACCTCGACGAAGCCATCCGCATCATACGCGAATCGAAGACTCCGGATGACGCACGGGCCGGCCTCATGGAACGCTTCGGACTGTCGGACGTACAGTCGCGTGCCGTGGTTGAAATGCGTCTGCGACAACTCACCGGCATGGAACAGGACAAACTGCGTGCCGAATACGAAGAAGTGTTGGCACAAATAGAACACTTGAAAGAAGTGCTGGAAAAGGTAGAACTGCGCATGCAGATTATCAAAGACGAACTGCTCGACATCAAGCAACGCTTCGGTGACGAACGCATGACCGACATTGTGTACGCTTCGGAAGAGTTCAACCCCGAAGACTTTTATGCCGATGATGAAATGATTATCACCATTTCGCACCTCGGCTACATCAAACGCACGGCCCTGAGCGAATTCCGGACACAAGGACGCGGCGGTGTCGGCTCGAAAGGCAGCGATGCCCGCGGAGAAGACTTCATCGAATACATATACCCCGCCTCCATGCACAATACCATGCTCTTCTTTACCCAAAAGGGCAAATGCTACTGGCTGAAGGTGTACGAAATACCCGAAGGAACCAAAAACTCGAAGGGACGTGCCATACAGAACCTGCTGAACATTGACTCGGACGACAAGGTGAACGCATTTATCCGTGTCAAAGGGTTGCTGAGCGACGAAAAGTACATCAACACACATTACCTGGTGTTCTGTACCAAAAACGGCATCATCAAGAAAACCTCGCTGGAAGCCTACTCACGTCCACGACAGAACGGCGTGAACGCCATCACCATCCGGGAAGATGACCAGGTGATACAGGTACGACTCACCGACGGAACTTGCGACATTGTCATGGCCAACCGCAACGGACGGGCCATTCGTTTCCCCGAAGACAAAGTACGCCCCATGGGACGTACCGCAACGGGAGTACGGGGCATGACGCTCGATGAAGACGGACAGGATGAAGTGGTAGGCATGATTTGTGTGCCCAAAGACACGAAAGAAACCGTTATGGTTGTTTCGCAAAAAGGTTACGGAAAACGCACATGGCTTGACGAAATGGACGAAAACGGCGAACGCGTGCTCGATGAAAACGGCGAACCGCTGGCCGTTTACCGCATCACCAACCGGGGCGGCAAAGGTGTGAAGACCATGAACATTACGGAAAAGACAGGCAAACTGGTTTCCATCAAGAGCGTAAGCGATGAAAACGACCTGATGATCATCAACAAATCGGGAGTGACCATTCGTCTGAAAGTAGCCGACATTCGCGTTATGGGACGTGCCACACAAGGCGTACGCCTCATCAACCTGGAAAAACGCAACGACGAAATAGCCTCGGTTTGCAAGGTACTGTCGGAAACGGAAGATGAAAACAGCGAAACTCCGGTAGCCGACCCTACCGTTGAAAGCGCATCCGGACAAACCGAACCCGAAACAGACAACACGGAAACGGAAGCCTGACGCAAAAGAACCCGAACTTATCCCGGAAAACCAACCGGGATAAGCTATTGTAAAGATTGAAACAAAAAAAACATAAACAACAATTAATTTAAAAGAAATGAAAAAAGTAGTTTTATCATTGCTTATTGCAAGCAGCGTGATGGGTGTATATGCCCAGAAGGCAAATGTGAACAAGGCAAAAAACAAGGTATTGATGGAAACTCCCGACTTTGCCGGAGCACGCGAGCTCATTGTACCTGCGTTGGAAGAAGAAACCACTAAGGACCAGGCCAACACCTGGTATGTAGCCGGCTTGATAGGTTACAAGGAAAAAGAAAAAATGGACAAGGACAACATCCTGAACCCGGCCAACATCAACCAGGATTTGAAAGGACCTGCTGTCATGGAATCATACGCATACTTTCTGAAAGCCGACAGCCTTGACCAGCTGCCTAACGAAAAAGGCAAAGTAAAGCCCAAATTCAGAAAAGACATCAAACGCATGATTCGTGAATACTACAACTTCGACCTCATCGGTTATGGAGCACACTTGTTTGACCAGCAGAAATACAGCGAAGCTTTGAACGTATTCAACACGTTCCTGGCCATTCCGGACCTTCCGCTGTCAGAAAACGAAATTGTGAAAGACTCAACCTACAACATGATTGAGTACTACGCTGCCATTGCTGCTTCAAATGCCGAAAACCCGGCCGAAGCCATCCGTCACTACACCGTGCTGAAAGACAAAAACTATGAAACCCTGGCCGTTTACCAATTGCTTTACGAAGAATACAACAAGCAGAAAGACACGGTCAATTTTGTAAATACGCTGAAAGAAGGTGTTGAAAAATTCCCGGCCGAACCCTGGTTCCTCCAGAACCTAATTAACTTCTACATCTATTCAGGACAACCCGAAACGGCCCTCACATACTTGAACACCGCTATCGAACGCGACCCGTCCCTGCCTCAATACCGTTTTGTGGAAGGTGGTCTGCACGAAGCTTTGGGCAACGCCGAAGCCGCTGAAGCCGCTTACCTGAAAGCGATAGAAATGGATGCCAACATGACAAGTGCTTACGACGCACTCGGCCGCCTGCACTACAACAAGGCCATCGCCATTCTCGATGCTGCCGACAAACTGATCGGCGACCGCAAAGCCTTTGCTGCCGAACAAGACAAAGCTAAAGCCGAATTCGAAGCCTCGCTGCCCTACTACACCAAGGCACACGAACTGGCTCCCGATGAAATGAGCTACAAGGTTATGCTGCGTACGTTGTATTACCGTCTCGGCATGGACAAGGAATACGAGGCCATTGACAAGGAAATCAATGGATAAACTATTCCATCCACATACGAGGAGAGGCTGTCTCAAAATAGAATTGCAAAAGTAAAAATCTTATAGATTAAAACTTAGAAGTAAAAAATCTCCTGCTTTAGCCCTTGTTTATTGCAATTATAGGACCAAAAGCAGGAGATTTTTATGTTGTAGCTTATATAT
>CASEAJ010000109.1 GCA_949285425.1 uncultured Porphyromonadaceae bacterium | reverse complement strand
GGGGGTGTCTGGCTGACATTGAATGCTTCGCAACGCCATAAAAGACGGGCGGAGAATACCCTTGCGGAAAACGAAAGCCTTTCAGTACAAAACAAGCAACTGGCCGGAGAGAACGAGAAACTCATTGCACGCAACAGGCAACTGCAAATGGAGTTGGAACAGGAAAAGCGTCAGAGGGAGACCTACGTAGAACTGAAACATGATTTGTTGCAAAGCTACAAGACCGCACGCAACCGTGATTTGGAACGACGGCGTCAACAGCTGAAAGAGCGGCTCGACAGCGTTTGCGAGCAGGCAGAAAAATATCCGTTGCTTAGTCCGGGCTATAAAGCGGTCATCAGGCGAGCTTATGCGCAGGTATTGCATTGGGATGAACCGGTCCGCTGCCTTGAGTTGTTCAATTCGCAGTTTGATTGCTTTGCAGACAAGGCCGAGCATTGGTGTTCGGGCCGACGTTCGGCACAACATGCCGCAGCGCGCTTATGCTGTCTGTTTTTGGTCGATGCCATGAAAACCCACGTTGAAATTCTCATGGACTATAAGGAAGGCAGCTATGAACGCACGGTCAAACGGCTGTTGCAGAAGACGGGAACCCACACCGAACAGGATTTCCGTATGGGACTGTACAAAGTGGCGTTCCTTGACACCGAACAGACATTTCCCGGTTCTCGGAAATGATAGACACCGATTTACGTATTGTTGTACGGTTACAGACAGCCTCTAAAACCGCAACGCCACTTTCACGCCTGCCTGTTGGGTGGTGGTGTGTCCATTGTAGGTGTATACGTCGCCCCAGGCGTTGATTTCGCGCATGCCGTCGCCCGAGAGGCTTTGCAGGCTGCCGTAGATGCCGGCATACACGGCGGTACGGCTTGAAAAACGGCGGGTCACTCCGAGCGAGAGCTTCAGCATCAGGCCGCCTTTTATGTCGCTCCGCAGGCTGAATCCGTAGCCCGCATCCAGTTCCACATAGGGTGCGGTGACACGTTGGCCTATGGTGCCTTGCAGGCGGGCAAATACCGGTATAAGACCGATGAACTCTTCCGCTGATTTTCCGGCAAAGCACATGGCATATCCCGTGCCTACACCCATGAAGGTGTTGGGCAGCAACACGTCTCTGACTCCGAAGGTCAAGGTACCTTGCAGGGCAGGTGCCCATCCGTAGCTGTTCCGGGCAAAGGAGCCTCCGCCCGACAGGTCGAGCATCATGTTGAATTTGTTGCCATCGGTTGTGCCGGCCGTTTCGTCCGCGTTGTTTGGCGGTGTTGTGTCACCGACGGCGGAGGCACAAGGTTCCGTGCCGGCAATTTCCGTTTTGCGTATCTGGATGCGTTCGCCGGTGGCGGTTTCCAGCATGACAACCTGTTCGTTTTCGGCCTGTACCTTTCCGCAATAGCTTTCTCCGGTTTTCAGCGTAATCTGTACATTGCTTGTTCCTCCGGCCTGTTTCACCGAAAGCACATCGGCTGTAGGGAACTGCAACCGTTCTCCGTTTTCCGTTTGCAGCACAATGACCTGTTCGTTGCGGAACAGGATGTCGCCGGCAAACGTTTCGTTTGTTTTCAGGCGCACTTCGTCTTTTGCCGTTTCTTGTGCAAGAAGCGGTAAAAGCAGCATGCAATACAGAGCAAGGACAAGGCTTCGCATGTTTTTTTTTTGAGTTGTGGGTTACACGTGTGTCGTTTCCTGAAATTTTTCCGCGCGTTCCGGCTTTCCGGTCACAGAACTTCGTTGAAGGCTTGGAGGAACTGGTCGGCTTCCGCTTTCGTCAGACACAACGGGGGCAGCAGGCGAAGGGTGTTCGTTCCGCTCACTCCGGTGAATATATGTTTTTCGTAAAGCAGCCGGTTGCGCAGTTCCTTGATGGGTTGGTCAAACTCAATGCCTATCATAAGTCCGCAGCCGCGCACTTCCTTTATTTTGTCGAATTTTTTCAGTTCTTGCAGCAGATACGAGCCGGTTTCGGCGGCGTTTGCTATCAGGTGTTCCTGTTCCATGACATCGAGCACGGCCGATGCGGCGGCGCAGGCCAGGTGGTTGCCTCCGAAGGTGGTCCCTAGCATGCCGTATACCGGTTTGAATTCGGGGCTGATGAGTACGCCGGCCACGGGGAATCCGTTGCCCATGCCTTTGGCCACTGTAATGATGTCGGGGCGGATGCCGGCGTGCTGGTGTGCGAAGAAGCGTCCGCTTCGTCCATATCCCGACTGTATTTCGTCGAGTATCAGCACGGTTCCGGTGTTGCGGCAGGTTTCGCTCAGCTGTTGCAGGAAATCGGCGTGCGGAGTCTGTATGCCGCCTACTCCCTGTATGCCTTCAATGATGACGGCGCAGACGTCACGGTTTTGCAGTGCTTTGCGTACGGCGTCGATGTCGTTCAGCGAAACGAACTCCACATTGAGGCTTTCATTGACAGGAGCCTTGATTTTCGGGTTGTCGGTTACCCGCACGGCAGCCGATGTACGGCCGTGAAAGCTTTTGCTGAACGCTACGACCTTTTTGCGGCCGGTATGGAACGATGCCAGCTTCAGTGCGTTTTCATTGGCTTCGGCTCCCGAGTTGATCATGAACAGCGAGTAGTCTTCGTAGCCGGAGAGTTTCCCCAGTTTTTCCGCCACTTCCATTTGCAGACTGTTGATGACGGAGTTCGAGTAGAACACCAGCCGCTCCAGCTGCTGTTCCATTTTCTGCACGTAGTAGGGATGTGTGTGTCCGATGGAGATGACGGCATGCCCTCCGTACAGGTCAAGATATTCTACGTTGTTCTTGTCGTAAATTTTACAACCTTTTCCTTTGACCACTTCAACGTCAAAGAGCGGATATACATCAAAAAGTTTCATGATCGTATTTGTTTTATTAGTGACGAGTTGTTTAGTGACGAGTCGTTGGTGGCGGGAGGCGGTCTACAGGCAGCCGGTTGTCGCCAACGGGTTTTGTGCCTCCATCAGCATCCACCACAGGTATGCTCCGTACATGGCCAGGAAGAGCAGTCCTTCCCAGCGTTTTATTTCGTACCGCCGGTTGGTCGATACGAATGCCCACACCAGAACGCCTCCCAGTGCGGTGACGAGCAGGTCGATGTTCATGTTCTCGTAGGCGGGAAGCGGACGGAGTGTGGCGCTTATGCCCAATACGAAGAACACGTTGAATATGTTCGATCCGATGACATTTCCCAGTGCAATGTCGGAATTTTTTTTGAATGCTGCAACAACCGAGGTGGCCAGTTCGGGCAGCGAGGTACCGAGTGCCACGATGGTGAGTCCGATGACGGCTTGGCTTACGCCCAGGGAGAGTGCAATGCGGGTGGCACTATTGACAATGAGCCGTCCGCCCACGACCAGCATGGCAAGTCCGCCGACAATGAGCAGGATGGAGAGCCATGTCTTCGGCAGGGTTGCCGGCTCCAGTTCTGCCAGTTCGGGCACTTCTTTGAGCGTTTTGGCCTTGCGCACGGTGACGTACATGAAAAAGGCGAAGACCACCAGCAGCACTAGTCCGCCTGCCCAGGCAATGCGGCTTTGCGGAGAGAGCAGTACCAGCAGGAAAATGAGTGCCGGCCCTGCGGCCGCAAGCGGTATGTCGAACTTGCGCGAGCTGACCTGCGATGCGATGGGATATACCAGTGCCGTTGCCCCCAGTATGATGTAGGTGTTAATCATGTTGCTGCCGATGATGTTGGTGAGGGCGATGTCGGTCGTGTTGGGGTCGAAGGCCGCAATGAGGTTCACCACCAGTTCGGGCGCCGAGGTGCCGAACGCGACGATGGTCAGTCCGATGACCAGATTGGGGATGTTGAAGCGCCGGGCCACTCCCACGGCTCCGTCCACCAGATAGTTTGCTCCGAGTATGAGCATTACAAAGCCGATGACAATAAGAATGTAATCCATTTTTTCCTTTACTGTATGTGGCCCTCTCATTATGCCTCTCCCCCGAGGGAGCAGGGTTGCCAGGTCCTTGTTTTATAAAGTTGTTTTTCTCTTTGGACGTCAAGACGCAAGGAACAGACATCGCGTCTTGGTGTCTTGGCGTCTTGGCGTTTACAACAAAACACGGAACCAGACAACCCTGCTCCCTCGGGGGAGGCAGGGAGGGCGGTTGTTTTTATAATGTACTTCTCTACTTGTAGTATTCTTCGTCCAGCGCTTCGACTACGTTGATAATGTAGTCACCCATTTTTTCACATTCGTTGATCATGTCCATGTAGGTGACGCTTGCCTGATAGTCGTATTTCTGTTCCTTCACATCGTTCAGGTTCTGCAGCTTGAGCTGGTTGCGGAAGTTGTTTATTTCGTTTTCAATGTTTTCCGAACGGTTGTACTCGTCCGAATGGGGTTCCTGGTCGGTCGTGAGCTGCTTTTTCATGGCGGCCAGGGCCTTTTCCATGAGTCCGAACATGAGCTGCACGTTTCCGTCCATTTCGGGCGTGTAGTTTGCCTTGTCGTCGCGTTTGCGCATGATGGTGCGTGCCAGGTTGAAGCAGCTGTCGCCCACGCTTTCTATTTCCGAAACGACACGCAGCATGGCCTGCAGGCGGTGTTTCCCGTTTTCACTCAGGCGTCCTTCGGCCACTTTGGTCAGGTAGCCGGCTATTTCCACTTCCATGCGGTCGCTTATGTTCTCGTATTTCTGTATCCGGCTGAACTTTTTCACGAATTCGTTTTCATTGTTCTCCGTGTACAGTTCTTTCACCAGATTGAACATACGTCCGGCGCGTTCGCTGTACACCACGATTTCTTTGCGGGCCTGCAGCAGCGACAGTTCCGAGGTGGAGAGCATGCCGGTAGAAATGTATTTCAACTGGAACTCTTCGTCCGTTTCCTTTTGCGGAATGGCTATCGACACCACCTTGGCAATCAGTTTCACAAACCATATCATGATGAAGGTGTTGATGATGTTGAACATGGTGTGGAACAGCGACAGTCCGTATGAAGTGGCCAGCTGGTATTGCAGGAACTGTTCTTTCAGCGCCATTTGTTCGCCGGTCAGGCCCGTGTCGCCGGTCGATGAGATGGCCGAGAGCGTTTCCTTGTCCAGTCCGGCGGTGAAGGCGGTCAGCTGGTGCGGGTCGCCCACTCCGAGGTTTTCCACCAGGTGTGCAATCAGGTGGGTGAACGGGTAGAATATGCACAGCATCCAGATGACGCCGAACACGTTGAAGGCCAGGTGCGCCAGTGCGGCCCGCTTGGCCGACACGTTGGCCGGTATGGCGGCGATGTTGGCCGTGATGGTCGTTCCGATGTTTTCGCCCAGCACCATGGCGGCTCCCAGTTCAAACGGAATCCAGCCCTTGGCGCACATGATGAGCGTAATGGCCATGGTGGCACTCGACGACTGCACCACTACGGTCATGAGGGTGCCCACGCCGAGGAATATGAGTACCGACCAGAATCCCGAATCCGTGTAGCGCGACAGGAATTCCAGCATTTCGGGGTTGCTTTGCAGGTCGGGCATGTTGTTTTTCAGCCAGTCCAGGCCGATAAACAAAAGCGCAAACCCCATGATGAACTCACCGATGGATTTGCGCTTGCTCTTTCCTGAAAATATGAACGGTATGGCCACCGCCATCAAAGGTATCGAGAAGTCGACTATGCTCACCTTGAAACCGAGCAGCGAAATGAGCCAGGCCGTGACCGTGGTGCCTATGTTGGCTCCCATGATGACGGTGATGGACTGTATCAGGGTGAGCAGGCCGGCGTTGACGAAGCTGACTACCATGACCGTGGTGGCCGACGATGACTGGATGAGGGCCGTAATCAGCAGTCCGGTGAACACTCCCATGACGCGGTTTTTGGTCATGGCCGTGAGGATGGACCGCAGGCGGTTGCCTGCCATTTTCTGCAAGCCTTCGCTCATGATTTTCATTCCGTAAAGGAACAATCCCAACGAGCCGATAAGCGCAAGGAAATCGAAAAAGGTATAGTTCATTGTTAAAAGAGATTATAAATTCGCTGCAAATTTAATAGAATTTATCATAACGACAAGAGTTTGTCCGACAGATTGATGCTTGTTTCCCGGTGCCGGCAGCAAGTTTTTTCCGTATGCAGGAAAAAAAATTATGTGCGTACGGAATTTTATTTTCCTGCTTGCGGAATCCCGACCGGCACGGCACGCAGCCGGACATGCTTCCTTGCTACATGTCCGGGCCGAGGCGGATTTATATTTTGACTCTCCTTCAAAAGAAATTTCACATGCAAACACAAATTTTCAACAGCTTTTTCATTTCCTCTTCATAGGCCGTATGCATTTGCTTTTTGTTTCATTGACGTGTCAAATTGTTTTATTGACGTCTGTTTGCAGCCAATCGGGTGATTTATACTTTTTAGCATTCAGTACAAACTTTATAAATTTAGCCCTTGAATAGAAAATGCTTTTAACCCAAACCCGGTTTGGGTTAATGATATGTAAAGATACATGCTTATGAAAAAATTTTTGCTTTCAGTGTATGCAGGGCTTGTCATGGGAGTCCTGATGTTGTGGTCTGCCCCGGTCGATGAAGATGCTGCCCGGAGCGTGGCGATGGACTTCATGGCAGGCATGCCTTCGCTGCGGTCTTCGGCTCAAGGAGGCGAACCGCTGGTTACTGCTTATGTGGATACCCGGACGGACGGCAGCAACCGTTTCTATGTGTTCAACCGGGGAAAGGGCAATGGTTTCATCATCGTGTCGGGCGATGACCGGGCCGAACCCGTGCTGGGTTATGCCGGCCGGGGTGCGTTCATGGCAGACAGCATCCCGCCCAACCTGCGCTGGTGGCTGGAGCAGTATGCCGTACAAATCGACGCGCTGCAACACGCCCCTGCCCGCCTCACGGTCAACCGCATGAAGCTAACTCCGCCCGACGGATTTTCCACCTGTCTGCAGCCCAGACAGGTACGAACCGATGCAGAGGTGGAGCCGCTGCTGGACGACATAGTGTGGGGGCAGCTCGAACCCTTCAACAGGCAGGCACCTTTCATTGGCGGCAAACGGGCACCTGCCGGCTGTGTGGCCACGGCGGCCACGCAAATCATGCGCTACTGGCAGCACCCGGTACAGGGTACCGGCTCGCACAGCTATGTGGTGAACGGTCAGACCCTCTCCGCCGACTTCGGCTCGACCCGCTACGACTGGGACAACATGTGGCCCTATTACGGTGGCATCTCCTATACGCAGGCGCAGGCCGATGCGGTGGCCACGCTGATGTATCACTACGGTGTGGCGGTGGAAATGGGGTATGGGGCTGATGAAAGCTCGGCATACGACCATAACGCCATACGGGCCTTATACCGTTATTTTGGATATGATGGCGGAATGAAGCTCCGCATGCGGGAAGGCTATTCCGTCGGCGAGTGGGAAACGTTGGTGCGCGATGAACTGGATGCCGCACGTCCGGTGTATTATAGCGGACAGGCTCCCGAAGGCGGTCATGCCTTTGTGTGCGACGGGTATGATGCCGATGGCTATTTCCACATCAACTGGGGGTGGAACGGTTTGTATAACGGCTACTTCCTGTTGCATGCCCTCGAACCTGCCGGGCAGGGCACAGGCGGTTACGAAGGCGGTTATAATAGTAACCAAGGCATCGCTACAGGTGTTCAGCCTTCCCTTGGTCAAGTGCCGTCGGAGGAGGTACGCCTGGTGTCGCCCGGTTTGATAGTGGCGAACGGCACGCAGTCGCAAGGCAGCGCCCTGTCACTCTCCACGGAACTTGTAAGAACGGAAACATGGACAAAGGATGACGTTGGTTTCAATTTGGGAGTGCTGTTTTACGGTACTTCGGACACGCAGGTGGCTTCCGTTACGTTAAACGGCCGGTTTGAGCTTCCGACAGCCAGCCACTATTATGAAAACCTTGACTGGCGTTTGTACTTCCCTGGTGACCTGCCCGATGGAGATTACGAACTGGTGTTTGCCTTCTCTGCCGGCAGCGGCTGGCAACCGGTGAAGGTGCCCGACAACGTGCCGCCCGTCATGGCACATGTGGAGGACGGGACCATCACCGTTTCCGGCGGCACACAGCCGGGGCGACCACTCGATTACCGTGAATTGTTTGTCCTGCGTTCGGGTCTGGAATGTCCGGACAAAGTCAGCCAGTATGAAGAATTCACCTTGACCGCCGTGATAGAAAACAAGGACAAGCACGATTTCAAAGGGGAGATTTACCTGCGTTATACGGACACAGAAGGCCGTGTGCTGTTTCATTCTCCCTACCCGCAAGTCTGCTCCATCCCCGCAGGCGGACAGCAGACCATTACGCTTGCCGACAATGTGGGCAAGGCACTTGAGCCGGGCCGTTACCTGATAAGCCTGGTTTACAACACGAAGGCTGACGACCCCATTCCGTTTGACAATGGCAATCCGGCTTTAGACTTGGAGGTAATTCAGGGTGAAGCTCCCGCATGGAAAGTGATGGCCGCCCAAACGACACCCGTGCCCGGGCAGTTGCGCTATGATGAAGATGATTTTATGTTGAACACGGCGATACAGAACACCGGTGCCGACTTCAAAGGCCGCCTTTGTGTGCGTCTGGAGGATGGAAGCGGAAATCTCTATGGCGAGTCGCCCGCAACGGCGGTTCAGTTGCCGGGAGGGGGTGCGGTTACCCCGTTGAGCCTGTCCTGCAAGTTCGATATCAGACCGCGTTATCGTGAGGTCGCTTATATAAAGATTGTATTCAAGTCGCTGGGCGAAGGCGAAGTGTTGCCTTACGATGGCCCGGAAACCATTCCGGATGTTTGGAAACTCCCGGCCTTATACCTGTTGCGAGAACGTACTGTCTATGACAGAGGATTGGCTACCGTCGGTGAGTTTTCGTATGCCTCTGTTCTGCGCAACGATGGCACGGATCCCTTCAATGCCGAATTTGCCTTGGAATTGAAGTCAATGACCGATTATGATAAAGTGTACTTCTCTCCGTCAGTCCCGGTGAATGTACCGGCAGGCGGAGAAGCCCCGATAGTATTGACCGGACACCTGAACGGCGAGCTGGACAGGGGATTGTACTCGTTGCGTGTTGTTGTCATGAATGACGGAGTGGCAGACCAAACAATATCCTATGATGACGACATGAATACGGTAGTCAATCTGGACTTGAAAACGGAGATTGGCGGCTTGACGCTTGTACAGGACAAGTGCGAATACGTGACCGAGTGCAAGCCCGGAGAATCTTATTCCTTGTTCCCCGTCCTGCGCAACGATGGGGAGGAGGATGTGAGCGATTTTCTGGCGGCTGCCGTGTTGTCGGATGAAAGCAGCGAAAAGACGGTCTACATGGAGTTCTTTTTTGTCGATTTGAAAAAAGGCGAGGAAAACACATTCCCAGTCTATTGGTGTGTGCCGGAAAACGTTCCGCCCGGTCGTTACCTGTTCCAATACAAGGTGCCGAGTGAAAACAAAATCTTTTTCACCCCGTTCCCCGGGCAGGACGAAGACATATATATAACCGTCACCGAAAACACAACTTCTGACCCCGACAAGCCTGCTGTGCATTTGGTGGAAGCCTCGACCCGCTTGCCCGAAACCGTTCCTGCAAGCGGCTCTTTCACGGCAAGCACGGTGCTGAAAAACAATGGTACGGGGACATTCTCGGCAGAGGTCGTACTTGTGATGCTGGACCAGACAGGGCGGACGTTGCTGTACAACAGCTATCCGTATGTGTCGGTCACCGTTCCCGCCGGTGGAGAAACTCCGTTGCAAATCACCGGTAATCTGCAAGGAAAAGTGCCCGCGGGCAATTATATATTTGCATTTGCCACGGTGGAAGGCAATGATTTGACCGATTTCCTGCCTTTGGAAAGCGGAAATAGGTTTTTCCCCGTCACCGTAGAGGATGGTACGACACCTGAACCCGCCTTGGAAATAGTCGAGGCGGAAAGCGGATGGGCAGCCTCGTTTGTGCGACAAACCGACTACCCTATGAACGTCACCTTGCGCAATGACGGACAGACCTTCAAAGGCGATGTGTATGCCCTGTTGTGGGACGGAAAGGGAACGCTCTATCACCAACAAGCCATACCCATTGACCTGGCGCAAGGGCAGAAGAAGAATTTCACCTATACGTGGAACGTGCCTGCCAGTGTCCCGACCGGGCGGTGTGTGTTCAGCTATGCCCGGATAGTAGGAGGCTATTATGAATTCATCCCGATGGACGACGAACAAGGCACCACCGGCATTTACGTCATGATAGAAGCCAGTGCCGGTGCGCTCAGGCTGAACCTTGTGTCTGACGAGACGGTCATCCCGGCGGTCATTTACCAGAACACCGGCTTCACGGCAAGCACGGTGCTGCAGAATGCGGGCGGAAGTGCTTTCAAAGGCGATGTGTGTTTCCTGATAGTGGATGCTGAAGGCTATCCGAAATATTACACCCGGCCTTTCCGGCAGGTAGAAGTGCCCGCAGGAAGCTCTGTCCCGCTGAGTTTCGATGAGAATGTGGAACTGCTGGCACCGGGCGATTATTTGGCCGGGTTCGCTACGGTGGAAAACTCCGTTCCTACTCTGATTGAGTTTGAAGACGGAATGAATGTGGTTCCTGTGAAGGTGCAGGCCGCTCCATCGGGTGTGGCGGGCGTGGAGGCCGCCGGGAAGCCGACCCTCTTCCCCAATCCGGCGGAAGACTTCGTGATGGTGCGCATCTCCGAACGTATGCATCGTGTCTGTGTGCATTCACTCACCGGCCTGCTCATGGCCGATGAAGTCTGTGCCGATGTCGTGGAACATCGGATGGATCTCAGCCGTCTGCCTCAAGGCACCTACCTGCTCACGGCAGCAACAGAGTCGGGTGTGCACACCGTCCGGCTGTTGAAGCGGTAGACGGTGTATCAGAATGGGTAAGATGCACCTTACCGAAACATGAAAGAGAGTGCATTTTGATACACCCTCGGGTGAAACGAACAAGGCTGTCCCGAAAAAAACGAGGCAGCCTTGTTTGCTGTTTTGTACGTGTGTTGCGGCAGGTTTTCCGCCCACTTGCCGGCCCTGGTGCGGATGTGCGTGTCAGTGTCCCATGCGCGAGGTGTCGACCTGGCGGGTTTCTTTCTGCCGGTAGTTGCCGAATTTCCAGGTCAGTGTGAGCGAGCCGCTGACCCAGTCCTGGCACACGTTCATGACGAAGTGCTGGTTGCCCCACACCGAGCGTGTGTTGAAATGCCGGTTGGTCAGGTTGTTGCCCGAGAGGGTGATGTTCCACCGGCTGTCGGCCGAAGCCCAGCGCAGCGAGGCGTTGAGTGTGAACATGGCCTTTATGTCATACACTCCCTGTATGGCGCCCGACTGGAAGAAGGGGTTCAGCGTGAAGCGCAGGTCGGTGCGCCGGCTCAGCCGGGCCGATGCCGTGCCTCCGGCTATGGCGGATAGTTTGCGGCGGTTGAAGGGAAGGTCGAAGAACGTGTCGCAGCGGTCGTGGGTGTACAGGCCGGCGAGGAAGGCGTTGCCGTAGAGCCACGTGCCGGCCGAGAACTGTGCCATGGCCTGCAGGCCGTAGGTGTTGCGGTGGTCGAAGTTCACTTCGCGCATGATGACGGCCATGCGGTCGGTCGGCTGGTAGGGCAGCTGCACGAAGAATCCGGGCCGTAGGTTGGCAAATGCCACGAAGGTGTAACGGTTGTCAAACTGCCACATGAGCGAGGTGTTGTAGTTGCTGGCGGGTTTCAGGTCGGGGTTGCCCCACGCTTCGGTGTAGACGGACGAATAGTATATGCCGCTCATGGTGCTCCAGTAGCTTGGGTATTGGGCGTCGGAGCTGAACGAAAGGTTGAGCAGATGCCGGTCGTTCACGCGCCACAGGGCGTTGAGGGTGGGGTAGATGCGCCATTCGTTCCATTGCGGAGTGCGGTAGTTTTCGGCTGCCACGGAGGCATCGAGGCTGATGCGCTCGCCGATTTGTTTGCTGAATCCGGCATAGGCGTTCACTATGCGTTCTTCCGTATGCAGGCTGCTGGTGGCTTCGGGCAATATCTGTCCGTCGGGCGTGCAGGTGGTCTGGTAGCTGTTTTGGGTTGAAAACTGGGCTTTGGCCCCGTAGAAGATTCCCCATCCTCGGTTCAGCGCGTGCGTCTGGTCGGCAGCCACGAGCCAGCGGTCTATCAGCTGGTTGCTGCTGGCCGTGAGTTTGCGTTCGGTGTCGCCCAGCCGTCCGTCGAGCATCTGGTCCTGCGGCGATTCGTAGCGTGTGTACGAGGCGGTGACTTGCAGTCCGAAGGGCAGGTTGTAGGCCAGGTCGGCGTTGTGCAGGCTGGTGTGTCCTTGGGTGTTTTGCTGCGACACGCTGCTGCCGGTAGTTTGGTTGTGCGAGCGGTCGGCGGTGTAGCTGCCGGTGTAGGCCAGGCTCAGGCTGTGGTTTTCGGCGAAGGCATAGTCCAGTCCGGCACGGTAGAAGTGCTTGCTGAAGCGGGAGTCGTTAGTGGTGTGGTCGGCATAGGGCACCCGTTCGTCGCCCAACGGATGTTGCGCTTCGTTCATGGCTTCGGCGTAGCTGTGGCCGTACCGGTAGGCATAGTCGGCATCGACGCTTAACTTGCCGTTCACGTAAAGCAGGTTTCCTTTGCCTTGTGCGCCGGCATATTTGTTCTGGTCATACGCTCCCTGCAGTTGTCCGGCGAGGTGTTCTTCTTTGCCCTGGTCCTGGGTCACTATGTTGATGACCGCTCCGCGCACGTGGTAGCGTGCAGGTGCCGAAAGCATGACTTCGGCTTTGGCCAGGCGGTCGGCCGGCATGGACTTGAGCCGTTCCACCACCTGTTCGTGGCTTAGCGTGGTCACCTTGCCATCGATGATGAGGGTGACGGGCTGCCCAGCAAAGGTGACGGCTTCCTGCTGGATGCTGATACCGGGAATGTTGCCGAGGGCCTGGAATGCGTCATCGGCCGGCAGACGTTCGAGCAGCAGCGGCATGTTGTAGGTGAGGCGGCCTTTTTCCATTTTGGCGGCGGGGCGTTCGCCCTTGACCATGATTTCGGGCAGGTCGCGGAACATGGCGTCTATGTTCAGACTGTCGGACGGTTGCTGTTGCGGTGTGTCCTGTGCCCGAACGGCTGTGCAGGTCAGAGCGCAAAGCAGGCAGGCTATGATGGCACTGTCTATGTGCGGAGTGGTTCTGTGGAGGAGTTTCATACCTATATGTCGTGTGGCAGCCACAAAGGTAGGGCGAAAGAGGAACGTACGTTTTACCCCCCCCCATTTTTAACATTTGTAATGCATTTTTAACCAAATTCTAATGACTGATTTGGGTTTACTCAATTGGAATCTATGAATTTAGGAAAGACAAAAAAACAATCCTCAAAAAGTAACAACTTATTTTTTTGTATTTCCTTAACATCATAAAACGGCAGCTACCTTGCGGACTTGCGCAAGTCGTTCCATAAACGACTTGTCATTGCGGGTGGTAAGCATATTGTACTTCAGTTGCAGGCGCATCAATGGTTCGGCATCCACGCCCAATGCGGCCTCAAACAGCAATGCCGTTTTCTCAGTCAAGGGACGGTGGGCGTTCAATATCTCGTTCAAGACGGAATACTGTATGCCCATCTGTGTTGCCAGCTTCCGTTGTGAAATGCCCCTGTATTCAATTTCTTCTTTCAGAATTTCTCCTGGATGCGTCGGGTAAGCCGGTGTCAGTTTGCCTGCGCATATTTCATTGTTATTCTTATCTGTATCCATATTCCTTACTTGTAAATCTGTTGTTTTACAACTGCAAAGATACAATTCCCTTTCCGCGCACTCGCAAAAAAAGCGAATATAATGATTCTCTTTGGAATTTAAAATGTACTGTACATTACCATAATGTACGGCAACTATTCAGCGTATATAAATATACCTCTTTTCTTTGGCTTGTTCGTACCCCTACCCCCTACGGGTACTCCCCCTAACCCAGGGGGAGAGCTGGAAATGTTTCGTCTATAAGGTATCTGATTGCCGGTTTTTGATTTTCCGTTTTCTTTCTCTGCCACACAGTTCATTTCTCATTCTCCCACTAAGGTAGGGGGAGTACCGCAAAGCGGGGAGGGGGTATGAATGAAAGGACAGGAAGTCCGCACAAAGGGTAGGGATACAAAAATAGTATGAATGATTATTTGCAAAACAGTTGTTTTTTTCTGAGGAAATCATTTGCGGAAACGTACTCTCTTTTTTGAACAAACCTCCCCTCCCGATTGTTTTATCAGGCATAAATCAACATGAATTATGGAAAAGGAGATAACGGTTTATTGCAAGAACACGAAGTCGTATCATGTGTATCCGGCAGGCATTTCGCTGCTTGAGATACGCGACGACCTTCGCATAGAGCTGCCTTACCCGGTGGTGGCAGCGCGTGTCAACTACAAGGTAGAGGATTTGAATTTTCTGGTGTACAAGCCGAAGGACATCGAGTTCATCGACCTGACGTCGCCGTCGGGCATGCGTGTGTATGTGCGCACGTTGAGCATGGTGCTGGCAAAAGCCGTGTCGGAACTGTTCCCGCAGGCTACCCTGCGCATAGAACACCCCATTTCAAAGGGCTATTACTGCACGCTCGAAGACCTGGGCGAACCGCTGACGCCCGAAATCGTGCAGCGCATCAAAGAGCGGGTGGATGCCATTGTGGCGCAGAAGAAGCGCATTTACAGCGAGGAAAAACAGACCACCGAAGTGATGAAGCTGTTTGACACCGGAAAGGAACGGGAAAACGAGGTGTCGCTTTTCGAAACTTTCGGCCGGCCGTATTCGCGCTATTTCCGCATGGACGATTTCATAGACTATTACACCGGCGTGCTGATGCCATCGACCGATTACCTTTATCTATATGACTTCGTGCCGATGTACGAGGGCTTTCTCATGCGCATTCCCAACCGCACCGACCCTTCGCGGTTGGAGGACATTGTGCCGCAGCCCAAAATGTACGAGATATTCAACGAGTACGTAGGATGGAACAAGATTATGCACATCAACAACGTGAGCCAGTTCAACAACCTGTGCCGCAACCGACGGGCGTTCGACCTGATTAAGGTGACCGAGGCTTTGCACGAAAAGAAAGTGGCTTCGATTGCCGACATGATTGTGCAGCGCGAGAAGCCGGTGCGCTTCGTGCTTGTGTCGGGTCCGTCGTCGTCGGGCAAGACCACGTTCAGCAAGCGGCTGTCCATACAGCTCATGGTGAGCAAGGTGCGTCCCGTGCCGCTTTCGCTCGACAACTACTTTGTGAACCGCGAGGACACTCCCCGCGACGAGAACGGCGACTGGGACTTCGAACACATCGACGCGCTCGACATCGACCTGTTCAACAGCCATCTGAAGAAACTGCTGGCCGGCGAGGAGGTGGAGGTGCCCACGTTTGACTTTGCCGAAGGCCGGCGCACGTACAAGGGCGACAAAATGCGTCTGACCGAGGACAGCATTCTCATCATCGAAGGCATTCATGCGTTGAACCCTTCGCTCATTCGCGATGTGCCTGCCGAAGCGGTGTTCAAGATATACGTGTCGGCCCTCACCACCATTTCGATTGACAACCACAACTGGATTCCGACCACCGATGTGCGTCTGTTGCGCAGGATTATCCGCGACTACCGTTACCGCAGCTATTCGGCGCAGGAAACCATTGCCCGCTGGGGCAGCGTGCGCAAGGGAGAGGAAAAGTGGATATTCCCCTACCAGGAAAATGCCGACGTGATGTTCAACTCGGCTTTGCTGTTCGAATTGGCCGTGCTGAAGCGTCACGCAGAGCCGATTCTGATAGAGGTACCCAAGTATTGTGACGAGTACACCGAAGCACACCGCCTGCTGAAGTTCCTGAACTATTTCGTCTCCATACCCGACTGGGAGATTCCGCCGACTTCGCTGTTGCGCGAATTTGTGGGAGGAAGCAGCTTCCGCTATTGACCCGCATCCATCTCCCTTATGTAATAATGTTATTGTAGCGGGAAGTCTCCGTAGTCAACCTGTAGGGGTCGAAAATGTTCGACCCCTACCTTGTGCTAAACATTTTATTGCGGCGGAAGTACGGGTTAATGTTGAATGTTTGATTATTCATCGTTCATTGTTCATCGCTCTTTGACGGCGTGAATTTTATAACCCACTACTATAAATTCTATAACTCACTACCACGAATTTTGCAACCTATTACTACGAATTCTACGACCCACTATAGTGAGTTGTATAACCCACAGTGGTGAGTTATATAACCCACTATAGTGGGTTGTACAACTCACTATAGTGGGTCTTAGAATATTGGCTGTCGGAAAAACAAACCTGTGCGGCCAGGATGGAAAGTGAATGTTCATGGATGCTAAAAGGTGTTTTTTTATTCTTCGGACAGATTAATTTGATTATCTTCGCAAGATAAATGTATTAATTTGTAACTATGTCAGATAACTGTTCCGTAAAGACACCGTGGTACCCTTACACAGAAGGTGTGCCTGTGCATTTGGATTATTTCAAGGGCTCCATGTTCAACATGGTCGCTTCCGTTGCAGCCCGCTATCCGAAGAATGTGGCTTTCGACTTCATGGGCAAGTCGACCACTTATGCCAAAATGATAAAGAATATAGAGCAATGTGCCAAGGCCCTGAAGACTATTGGCATCCGCAAAGGCGACTGTGTGACCGTCGCCATGCCCAACTGCCCGCAGGCCATTTACATGTTCTATGCCATTAACCTCATAGGTGGTGTGGCGAGCATGGTGCACCCGCTGTCGAGTGAGAAGGAGATAGAGTTCTATCTCAACGAGTCCAACAGTGTCACCGTAGTTACGCTTGACCAGTTCTATGGCAAAATAGAGGCTATCCGCAAGAATACCGGCATTGTCAACGTCATTCTTGCCAGCATCAAGGACGAACTGGCCCAGCCGCTCAAGGCCGGATACATGATTACCGAGGGTTACAAGATAGCCAAGATTCCTGAAGATGCGCCCGTCATCCGCTGGAAGGACTTCATGAAACTGTCGAAATGCTGTTTCTACAATTACCGGGTGGAACGTGATGACAATGACCCTGCCGTTATCCTTTATTCGGGAGGCACTACGGGTACAACCAAGGGCATTGTGCTCACCAACCGCAACTTCAACGCCCTGGCCGAACAGGTGGTGGCCACCAACCCCATGTTTGTTCCGGGCGACAGGATGCTGGCCGCCATGCCTATATTCCACGGTTTCGGTTTGGGAGTCTGCATCCACACCATGCTGGCCAAAGGAGGACGCTGCGTGCTTGTGCCTCGCTTTACGCCCAAAAGCTATTCCAAGCTCATTACGAAGTACAAGTGCAACTTCATTGCCGGCGTGCCTACGCTTTATGAAGCCATGCTCCGCCTGCCGAATATGGAACGTGCCGACTTCTCCCATCTCAAAGGTGTGTTTTCGGGAGGTGATTCGCTGTCCATAGAACTCAAGAAGAAGATGGACCAGTTCCTGGCCGACCACAAGGCAACTATCAAGGTGAGGGAAGGATACGGCACCACCGAATGTGTGACCGCCTGCTGCCTTACACCGGTGAAGTTGCAGAAAGAGGGCAGCATTGGCATACCTTTCCCCGATACTTATTTCAAGATTGTGAAGCCCGATACGGAAGAGGAACTGCCTTATGGCGAGGAAGGCGAAATAGTGCTTGCCGGTCCTACGGTGATGGGCGGTTATTACAACAAGCCCGAAGAAACCGAAAAGGCCTTGCGCAAGCATGCCGACGGTCTGACCTGGCTTTACACCGGCGACCTTGGATGCATGGACGAGCAGGGTTTTGTATATTTCAGGGGCCGCATAAAGCGGATGATCATCGCTTCGGGCTACAATGTCTATCCGGCACAGCTTGAAAACATTCTGGACGCGCATGAAAAAGTGCAGATGAGTTGTATCATAGGTGTGCCCGACCCATACAAGATGCAGAAGGTGAAGGCATTCGTCATGCTCAAGCCCGGATATGCTCCCTCGCAGGAAACGAAGGACGAGTTGCTGGCATACTGCCGCAAGTACATTGCCAAATATGCCATGCCGTATGACATTGAATTCAGAAGCGAACTGCCCAAGACGCTTGTGGGGAAAGTGGCTTACCGCGTGCTGGAAGAAGAGGAGTTGAAGAAAAATGCGTCTTCTGTTCAAAATTGATGGCCATGCAGCATGAATTGTCCGACATAAGAAAGGGCATAGGCTTCCAGCGTGGGGTTTATGCCTTTTGCCGTGTGTTTATCGGTCCTTTTGTCCGTGCGGCCCTTCATTTCAAGTGCAAGCCCTGTAAGGTAAAGAGCGAGACTTTTCTGTGTCTGGGAAATCATACCCAAAACCTTGACCCGGCCCTGATGGTTATCGGCACGCGCCGGCACATGCGGTTTGTGGCCAATGCTTCGCTGACAAAGGGTGCGGCCGGTTTTCTGCTCAATCCTCTTTTCGGCATCATCCCCCGCGAGAAAGGAGCCAAGGGCGATGCCGCCATTGCCTCGATTGAAGCAAACCTCCGTGCAGGAATTTCGGTGGGGATGTTCCCCGAAGGCAACCGGAGCTGGGATGGGGAAACGGAGTACATATCGCCCCGCACGGCCCGGCTTGTGAAGGACACGGGTGCAGCCCTGCTCACCTACCGCTTTACCGGAGGCTATCTGCTGCGGCCGCGTTGGGCCGAGTATGGGCGCAAGGGACCGATGCGCGGAGAACTGGTGCATGAATATACGGCCGAAGAACTTTCGGGCATGACGGTCGATGAGGTCTATGCGGCCATTTGCCGTGACCTCCGTGTCAATGCCTACGAAGTGCAGAAAGCATCGGGTGATGTTTACAAGGGAAAGCATCTGGCCGAAGGAATGCAATATGCGGCCTATCTTTGTCCGCACTGTCTGCGCTTCGGTACGATAGAAACTTCGGGCGATACCATCAGCTGCAAGTGCGGTTTGTCTGCCCGGTATCTTGAAACGGGTTGGTTCGAGAAGGGGAACCACATGCCGTTTGACCATTTGGCCGAATGGAACCGTTTCCAGAAAAAATGGATGCGCGAACATAGCGGCGAACTGAAACAGCAGACGGCCGTTCCCATAGCTTCGGATGAGGGGTTCAGACTGACATTGAAGAAGGAAGGAACATACACGCAACTTTCGGAAAATGCCTCCGTGGCCATGTATGGCAATCGGCTTGAACTTGTCTGGGAGAACGGTTCGGTTGCATACCGCATTGAGGAAATCACCGGCTACGGCACATTCCTTTCACGTTCCATGTATTTTAACTGCGGTCCTTCCATCCGCTACCAGCTGATAGCTACCGGACCGGTCTCTACCTTGAAGTATTATGCCCTTTGGCGCAGCCTCTCGGGCAGGGAATACTTGTAGTATTGAGAATTGAAAGTTGAAAATAGAAAACGGGTTTGCACCGCATGGTAACTTTCAATTTTCAATTTCCAACTTTCAATTTTCTTCAATGGGAATGGTCCGGCGGATGCGTTGGTCGAGCGAAGTGAGCGTTTCGGTTGTTGCCACACCGTTTATTTCCTGTATTTTGCCGTTGAGCAGTTCCATGAGGTGTTCATCGTTTTTGGCGTACAGCTTGATGAGGATGGTGTATGCCCCGAGCGTGTATTGCGACTCTACGATTTCGGGTATCTGTTCCAGTTCCTTTACCACTTCCTTGTACATGGAGCCCCTTTCCAGGGTGATGCCTACGTACACGCACATTTGATAGCCCAGCATTTTGGGGTTGACCGTATAGCCGGAACCGGTTATGACGTTGAGGTCTATCATGCGTTGCACACGTTGATGAATGGCGGCTCGTGAAACGCCGCAGAGTTGTGCCACATCCTTGAATGGCATGCGGGCGTTTTTGGTGATAATTTGTAGGATTTTTCTGTCTAATTGGTCTATCTTTTCCATGCGATTGATTATTTGAATATCATTTTGGCAACAAAAGTACGGAAAATAAATGAATGTAAGAAGATAAGAGGATAAAGTTTTGTCAGTAATTCATGTTTTCATGTTTTTTTGTAAACAAAAAGGCATTGCCCGGCCGTGTGGCCAAGGGCAATGCCTTTTATGTTTCTGTCAAGGGTGTTTATTTTTCCGCCTTGATGGTATAGCTGTAGCGGTAAGTCTCGTTCTGCAACTGGAATTCCTGGTGAACGCGCGGTGTCCAGCTGTCATCGCCTCCTACACCCATTTGCCGGTAGTCGATGTGCAGGTAGGTTTTGTCGCCCCGGATGAGTTCGTGTGTTGTTTTCGAGGTGTTGAGTGCTTCGGCCGAATAGTCCTGAATGTTGAAGCTGAACAGCGGTTCGCCGGTGATGAGCAGGCTGTGTCCGTTGTCGGTTTTCACCCTCAGCCAGCGCACGTCGGTCTTGTTGCCTGTTTCCTGCGGCATGGCATAGGGGAAATGCTGGTCGGCCACCCGTCCGGAGTAGATGCCCACGAATGCGGCTTCCTTGCGGTCTTCGTAGTTTTCAATCGGGCCGCGTCCGTACCATTCTATCTGGTTGAAAGCGGCAGGCAGTGTCCATAGCATGCCGACCCGTGCCAGCGGAGGAAGTGATGCATCGACCTTCAGTTCGTGTTCTGTGTGTATGCGTCCGTTGGCGTCGATGGTGTAGCGTGCGGTGTGCAGCATGTTGCCGGTGTTGAACTTCAGCTTGTTGCATACGGTGACAAGCACTTCGGCGGCCGGCAGGCTGACGGCGTTCATCGATTGCGGTTCGGTGGTGTAGGCATTCAGTCCGGCTTTGTCCCAGCGTGCGGCAAACGAGCGTTCGCCTCCTCCCCGGTCGTTGTCGGTAGGCACACGCCAGAAGTCGGGCATGATGGCAGCATCCAATAGCTGTTCGCCTTGCAGGGTCCATTGTTGCAGTGTGCCGCTTGCCTTGTCGAACGTGAGGTTGAAGTCGCTTCCCATTACGGTAATCGCCCGTTTGTTTTCGGATACTTTCAGTTTGGCTTGCCCGTCGGTGGCGGCGGGGGTGAGTGCGGCATTGAGAGGCAGATTCAGCGGAATCTGTTCGCAGGCCACTTCATATCCGGCTTCTGCCCAGGAGGTGGCTTCTTTCAGACGGAAGCTGAAGTTGGCAAAGTATTCCTTGCCCGGTTTCACCAGCTGTTTGGGCAGGTTGAGGTTGAGCAGCGCCTTTTGTTGCGGTGCAATGTCGAGCCGGGCTATTTCGTTGCTGTACACCGGATGTCCGTCTTCCAGCAGAGTCCAGTGAAGGCTGACTCCATCGGCTGTGATGAAATAGTTGTCGTTGTGCACGTATACCAGTCCGTCGTTCATGTCGATGGAGCTTACGTTGAAGTTCTGCTGCACTTTCTTCATTTCCCACATTTCGGGTTGCGGCATGCGGTCGGCTCCGACCACTCCGTCGTTTGAGTTGGCTCCGTCCATGAGGTTCAGCAGGTTCCAGTATTCCCGTCCGTTGGCGTCTTTCGAGCGCAGGGATTGGTTTACCCAGTCCCAGATGAAGCCGCCCTGCATGCGTTCGTTGCTGTAGAACATGTCCCAGTACTTGCGGAAATTGCCGAGGCTGTTGCCCATGGCGTGGGCGTATTCGCAAATGATGAGGGGGCGCGTGTTGTCTTTATTGAACAGCTTGACCTGGTCTTTCAGCCAGGGATACATGTTGGATATGATGTCATAGCCTGAGAGGTCCGGGTCGTGGGGCTCGCTGCGCGACTCGAAATGTACGGGCCGGCTTTCGGGGTCAATCGTTTTCATGCTGTCGCAGGCGGCATCGAAGTTCACGCCACGTCCCGACTCGTTGCCCATGGACCAGAAAATGATGGATGGGTGGTTCTTGTCGCGTTCGACCATGGCGGTGGTACGCTCGATGATAGCCGTGCGCCATTCGGGCAGTTCGCCTACCAGTATGTTGTCGCTCCACAGGCCGTGGCTTTCAATGTTGGCTTCATCCATGACGTAGAGTCCGTACTCGTCGCACAGGCTGTACCACTCGGGTGCGTTGGGGTAGTGGCAGGTGCGCACGGCGTTGACATTGTGACGTTTCATCAGCAATATGTCCTGCAACATCGATTCGCGGCTGACGTAGCGTCCGTGATACGGGTCAAATTCGTGCCGGTTGGCGCCTTTTATCTTGATGGCTTGTCCGTTGACCAGCAGCAGTCCGTCTTTCAGTTCCACTTTGCGGAAGCCGGTACGTTGTGCCACATGCTGTGTCACGTTGCCGGCCTTGTCCAGCAGTTCCATGTCAACCGTATACAGGTTGGGTGTCTCGGCCGTCCATTTGAGCGGGTTCTGCACGGGGACGCTCATTTCCACCACCTTTTCTTCGCCTGCGGCCAGCACCGGTGCGTCGGTTTCATGGGTGAATACCGTTGTGCCTTGTGCGTCTTTGAGTGTGAAGCGGGCTTTCATGCCTTTGGCCTGTTTTTCCCCGAGGTTGCGCACGTATAGCTTGATGGTGGTTACCGCATCGCGGTAGTCGGCATCCAGATTGTGATGAATGGAGAAGTCGCGAATGTAGGTGAGCGGCAGGGCCATGACGTTCACATCGCGGTAAATGCCGCTGATGCGCCAGTAGTCCTGGTCTTCGAGGTAGCTTCCGTCCGACCATTCGATAACCTGCACGGCCACCGTGTTGTCGCCCGGCTGCACATAGTCGGTTATGTTGAATTCGGCGGAGGTCATGCCGTCTTCGTGGAATCCGACTTCCTGTCCGTTTATCCACAGTGTCATGGCCGACTGCACGCCGTCGAAGCGGATGAATATGGCCTGTCCGTTCCAGCTTTCATCGAGTGTGAAATGGGTTCGGTACAGACCGGTCGGGTTGTGGTCTTTCGGCGCGTGGGGCGGGTTGACCGGAAACGGATACTTGATGTTGGTGAAAATGGGCTCGTCATAGTCGCCGTGCAGTTGCCAGTTGCCGGGCACAAGCATGTCGTTCCACTCACTGACATTGTAGTCGGGCTTGAAAAATCCGTCCGGCGTTTCAGCGGGAGTGTTTACTTGTTGGAACTTCCACATGCCGTTCAGGCTCATGGACTGTGCGGGCAGGTAGTGCGCCCTGGGCTTTTCGGTGTTGATGCGGTTGATGTACGGATTGTCCCATGCGGGAGTTTGGGCGCACAGGCTTCCGGCCAATGTCAGGCCGACAAGAAGCGATGTGGTGCATTTCACCATGTGGTTGAGCTGTAAATTCATTTTTCTTTTAAACTTAAAGTGTGGTTTTAATGTAAATTGTTCTTGAACCGAAGCCGATTCGCAAGCAAAGATAGTGAATGTGTCAGGCATAAAAAAACGGGCCGGTGCGTTTTCTTCCGCCGAAGCACATGCTATTTTATTAAAAGACAGCGGTGTTTGCAGAATAGGGAGGTGCGGGAATGGGAAAGGAGCATACAAAAACGGTACGGATGCAAACGGTGCAGGCGAAGCGGAAAGGGGCGAAGACCGCTGAGGCAGGCCCAAAAAAGAAGGTGTGTCATAACGGGTCTGTTGCGAGTTTGCAACTCATCCGTTATGACACACCTTCCGTAAGATACGGTTGCCTTGAATCAGGCAAAGGTTATTTTTCTATACCCAGCAGTTCCACTTCGAAAATGAGTGCGGAATAGGGTTTGATGGTTCCGGTGTTCTGTGCACCGTAGGCCAGGTTGTAGGGGATGTACAGTGTCCACTTCGAACCTACGGGCATCAGTTGCAGGGCTTCGGTCCATCCTTTGATTACCTGGTTCACACCGAAGGTGGCCGGTTCGCCGCGGTTGACCGAACTGTCGAACACGGTGCCATCGACCAATGTGCCGTGATAGTGCACTTTCACGCGGTCGGTAGCCGACGGTTTCTTGCCTTTGCCCATTTTGATGACTTTATATTGCAGTCCGCTTTCGGTGGTCACAACACCTTCCTTGGTCTTGTTTTCGGCGAGGAACTCTTCTCCCTGACGGCGGTTTTCACCGTAAAGTTCTTCGTTCTTCTTTTCCTGCAGCTGCTGCATGGTTACGTTCAGGTAGTTCTGGGCTTCGCTGGCCGACATTTGGTCGTAGCCCAGCATGCCGTTGATGAGTCCTTGCTTTATCAGTTCGATGTCGGTGACGAGGTCTTCGTTGCCCATCAGTCCTTCGGCAGCCTGCTGTTTGATGCCCTGTCCGATGTTGCGGCCGATGCCTATCAGTTCGGCATATTCGGGGTTGACCTTCAGTCCTTCTTCAATCCCTTTCATCAGCGAGTTGTAGCGTTCGCCGGTGGAGTCGTTATACAGGTAATACATTTTGATGCCATCGCCGTTGGCCAGTCCGAAAGCGTAGTTCAGGCTGTCGACACGGTTTTTCAACACGGGGGTTCCGGTCGACTGTGCAAATGCGGTTGTTCCGCACAAGGCAGCGACAACGAATGCTGCTATAGTTGTTTTTTTCATTGTTCAGTTGTTTTTGTTTTTATGTCCGGTAATTCGTTTCTTATTTTGTTTTTGTCGAGTCGGCCTTTACGGCTTCTTCTTCTGCAGCGGCCTTTTCGGCGGCAGCTTTTTCGGCGGCTTCCTTGGCAGCTTTTTCAGCCTGTATCTGCATCATGGTTGTCTGGATGTAGTTCTGTGCATCGGCAGCCGACCATGCGGTGGAGTCGTTGGTTCCCTTTATGCCGTTTTCAAGTCCCTGTCTTACCAGCTTGAGGTTCAGTTTCAGGTCTTCGTTGCCCATCAGCCCGTCGGCTTCCTGCTGTTTCAGCGCGCTGCCGAGGTTCACGCCCAACTGATACAGTTCGTCCGGTTCGGCGTCGCTGTTGTAGGCTTTTTCAAGTGCTTCGATGAATGCCTTGATGGCTGCGTCCTGATTTTTTACATCAGTCATGTAATAGTTTTTGATTCCATCGCCGTTTGCGTATCCCAATGCGTAGTTGATACTGTCATTCTGGTCGTTCAAAACAGCGGTTTGCGCACTGTATTTCTTGCATGAGCTCATCATGCCTGCCACAGTGAGTGCTGCCAGTGATAAGATAATCTGTTTTTTCATTTTTTTTTATGTTTGTTTTGTTTTTTGTTGTTTGCTTATTTGATGTCGAGCAGTTCGACTTCGAACACGAGGGTGGTGTGCGGTCCGATGGCCTGGCCGGCGCCTTGTGCTCCGTAGGCGAGTTCGGAGGGGATGAACAGTTTCCACTTCGAGCCTACCGGCATGAGCTGCAGGGCTTCCACCCAGCCCGGAATGACTTGTGTGACGCCGAAGGTGGCCGGTTCGCCGCGGTTGACCGAACTGTCGAACACGGTGCCGTCAATCAGCGTGCCGTGGTAGTGCACCTGTACCGTGTCGGAGGCTTTCGGTTTCCGGCCTGTCCCTTCGCTGATGATTTCATATTGCAGTCCGCTGGGCAGTGTGACCACTCCTTCGCGTTTGGCGTTTTCGGCCAGGAAGGCCTGTCCTTCTTCGCGGTTCTTTTTGCTTATTTTGTCCTGCAGGGTGCGGAAAAAGTCGTTGATGACGGTTTGGGCTTCTTGGTAGGAAATTTCCGGTTTGTTCCGTTCCAGCACGTCTTGTATGCCTTTCGCCAGTTTGGCGTAATCCAATTCTGTAATGCCGCTTTGCAACAGGTTGTTGCCCAGGCTGAGTCCTAATGCGTAACTAACTTTTTCCATTCGGTTGTCTTGCTTGGTTTGTAACTGATGTTGATGGTTTAAAACAAATGTGCTATATCACGCAAGATGTATCAGAACGGGCAAGCAGCAAGGTGCATGGCCTGGGGCTGAGGGTGCAATACGGATGTATGTGACCGAAGCCGAAGGTCGGAAATCATGCAGCAGATTGCCTGTTATGATACATCGTCCGCTTTTGGGGAGCAAAGATAGTCCATAATGGTGAGTTAGCGGGCGGCGGGGTGTTAAAAAATAGTAAATGAGGGTGCTTGCTGTCTTGTTTTTCCCTGCGGAGGAAAAAAATTTTTTCGTAGGCACGCGGCTGCGATTCCGCAGGCACGCCATTTTCCGGCTGCAGGCACGGGTTGAAGGGCGCGTACTTTTGCACGCGACCGAAACCGAATGCCGGCAGCAGCGCAGCAATGTCCCTCCCTTTTTTTTGACGTCCGCCTTACTTTTTCCGGCAAGGTGTATCGGATGGTCCGTTATGAAACCTCTTCGTGCGGCGCTTCCGGCTTGTTGGGCGACTCGTTTCTTTCGGCCTCCATGTCGCGGTTCGGCGTTTCGCCGTTGTTTTGCTTCACGAAGTCTTTGGGCAGCATGCCGAACTGTTTTACGAAGCATTTGGTGAAGTAGGAAGGCGAACTGAAGCCCATTTCGTACGATACTTCGTTGATGCGCATCCCGTCTTCGAGCAGCAGTTGGGCGGCTTTTTTCAGGCGGTAGGTGCGCAGGTACTCTCCGGGTGTGTATCCGCAAAGGCTTTTCAGTTTCCGCTGCAGGTTGGAGCGGCTGATGAACAGCTTGTCGGTGAGCGACTCAATGGTGAAGTCGCTGTCGGATATGTTCTTGTTTATTTCCTCGTTGAGGCGGTTGATGAAGTCCATGTCGCTCTTGTTGCTGGTGAGGATGGAGTAGGAGGTGAGCGGTGACTTGTTGAACATGTCGATAATTGCTTTCCGGTTGGCCAGCAGGCTTGCAATCTGGGCCTTGAGGTACTGGGTGGAGAACGGTTTTTCGATGAATACGTCGCCTCCGGCGTTCAGTCCTTCTATTTTGGTGTTGTTGTCGGTCTTGGCCGATAGCAGGATGATGGGTATGTGGCTGCAGTTCACGTTGCGGCGTATCTGGCGGGTGAGCTCGAGTCCGTCGGTTTCGGGCAGCATGATGTCGGTGATGATGATGTCGTAGGCCGTAGAGGCAATCAGTTCGAGCGACAGTGCGGCGTTTTCGGCCGTGTCTACCTTGTAGTCGGCGTTCAGGCAGTTCTTGATGAACTGTGACATTTCGGGGTTGTCTTCCACCACGAGCACGTGGTGGCGTTTTTCGGCCGTGGGGTCGGGTTCGCTTTCCAGGCCGGCGGCCGGTTGCTCGTTGTTTCCGGTTTCATATTCGTCGGCATGTTCCGGCAGTGTCTTGAAACGGAAGGTGAACACGGCTCCTCCTTTCGGGTTGTCGGTGATTTGAATGTTCCCCTTCAGGCTGTCCGACAGGTGCTTGGCGAGCGAGAGTCCGATGCCGACTCCCTGCTTGTTGTCGTATGACTTGATTTGGAAGAAGGGGTCGAACAGGTGTCCTTTCATTTCGTCGGGCACTCCCTGTCCGTCGTCGGTCACCGAGATGGCATAACCTCCTCCGGCCTCCGTCTCGAGCCGCAGTTCTATTTCGCTTTTGGCATGTTTCATGGCGTTGGTGAGGAAGTTGCCCACGATTTTTGTCAGGGCGTCGGTGTCGAAGTTTATTTGGATGCTTTTCTCCTTGGGCAGCAACAGCCGTAAATTGAGCTTGTTGCTTTGCGCCGTTTTGTGGAAACGTTCGTACAGTTCGTTGAGGTATTTTATCAGGTCTATTTGTCTGGCATTGATGGCATATTGCACGGAGTCTATTTTCCTGAAATCGAGCAGCTGGTTGATGAGCGTGTGCAGCCGTTCGCTGTTTTTGGCTATGATGGACAGGTTCTGCTTGGTGTTGCTGTTCCCGTCGCCCGAGAGTATGATTTCTTCCAGCGGTGCCTTGATGAGGCTTACCGGGGTACGTATCTCGTGTGCAATGTTTGTGAAGAAGTCTATTTTCGACTTGAAGGCTAGCCTTTCCTGCTGTGTTTTGTAGGTGTCCAGCTGTTGCCGCTGGTTTTTGGCTGCCTGGTGTGCAATGTAGTACATGACGAAAAAGAGGAGCGAAACGATAGCCAGTGAGTAGAATATCTTGGCCGGCAGCGACAGCCACAGTGGGGGCAATATTTCGAACTGCAGTTCGGCGCCTTCTTCGTTCCAAATGTTGTTGTTGTTCGAGGCTTTCACCTTGAACAGGTATTTTCCTGCCGGCAGGTCCACGTAGGTCACGCTTTTGTTGTTGCCCACCAGGTTCCATTCGGTGTCTATGCCTTCGAGCTTGTAGGCGTACTGGTTCTTGGCTTGTGCCACATAGCTGAGGCAGGTGTATGAAATGGTGAACGACGAGTTCTTGTGTTTCAGTTTCAGAGGCTGTTTGTCGTTGATGCAGGTCAGTATGTGGCGTGCAATGTCATCGTCGTGGTTGCCGAGCGGCTGCAGGTTGGTGATTTCAATGTTAGGCACGGCCGTGTTGATGTTGGTGGTCAGTTCCTGCGGATAAAAGGCGTTGAAGCCGTTGATGCCGCCGAAATAGAATTTCCCGTCGGCCGACTTGAAACTTGACTTGTAGTTGAATTCGTTGCTTTGCAGTCCGTCGTCCTGTGTGTAGCTTTTCAGCGTGTTCATGTTCGACGGATTGAATGAGGCCAGCCCTGCGTTGCTGCTTACCCACAGGTTGCCGAACTGGTCGTCCAGTATGCCGTACACCACGTCGTTGGGCAGCCCGTCTTTTTCCGACAGGTTGGTGAATCGGTCCGTTTCGTAGTCGTAACGGAAAATGCCTCTGCCTTCGCTCGAGAACCACAGCCTCCTTTGGTTGTCAAGGTGTATGCCCGTGAGTTTGCTGCCCACCATGGGGTCGTCTTCGTCGAGCAGATTGCCGTAGAAGGTCCATTTTCCGCTTTTGTAATTGTATCTTATGGCTCCTTGCGAATAGGAGGCTATCCATAGGTTGTCATAGGCATCCTCTTTGATGTCGTACACGAAGGGGATGGAGTCGGGGCGAAGTTGCACGAACCGGTCGTTTTCCGGTTCATACAGGTTCAGCCCTCTCGTTGTGCCGACATAGATGCTTCCATCGTTCTTTGCCTGATATAGCGAGAACACGCAGTCGTCGTTTATCGAGTGAGGGTCGTCCGGGTTATGCCGGTAGTAGCGGTATTTTTTTGTCTTCGTGTTGTATATGTCTATTCCGCGCGAAAAGGTTCCTATCCACAGTTCATCTCCCACCATCATGAGGGCATGCGTGTTGTGATAGCTTGTTTTCACCGGTTGGGTGAAGGTTTGCGTTTTCGGGTCGAACAGGTTGAGTCCGCCGTCTTCGGTCGCAATCCACAGTTTGCCGTCGGGGGCTTCGCAAAACTGGCTGATGGCTTTCCCCGACAATTCGCCCGGCCGGTCGTCGGGGCGGTAGGTCTCTATGCTTTGTATGTTGGGACTGAGGTAGTTCAGCCCTCCGAAATACGTACCTACCCATATTCCGCCTTCGTGGTCGCGCAACAGGCTGTACACGTTCTGGTCGGACAGGCTGTGCGGATTGTATGGTGTGTCGATGCGTGTGGTCTTCTTGCTTTCCATGCCGAACATGTACAGCCCGTCGTCGGCACCTACCAGCATGTGGTTGTCGTCATATTGCAGGAATGTGCGGATGTGTGTGATGTAGTGCTTTCCGCTGTCGGGTCCGCAGAATGCGGTGTAGCCTTTCCGCTGCTTGTTGTAGAAGAAAATGCCTTCGCCCCAGGTGCCGAGCCACAGGTTGCCTTTCGGGTCTTCGAAAATGCTCAGTATCTCTTTTTCCGAGCTGTTGCTGTTGTCGGGGTTGCACAGGTCCTGCACCGGTTCAAGACGGTCCTGTGCCGGGTTGTATTGCAGCAGCCCTATGCGTGTACCCACCCAAATGCTGCCCGAGCGGTCCTCGAATACGGTCCATACGTTTGTGCGGGTCAGGTCATAGCCGGCACACTGGATGCGTTTCAGTTCGGCTTTGCGGATGTCATATCTGAACACCCCGTCCAGATTGCAGCCAATCCACAGCCTTTCCTGGCTGTCGAGCATGATGTGGTTGACTGCCGTCATTAGTTTGCCTCCGGCATTCAGCGTTTTTTCCAGCCGTGTGAAGCTGTTGTCGCGGCGGTCCATGATGTACACGCCGTCGTCCGTACCGACATACAGTTCATCGCCTTTGCCTTCGACTATGCTCGTCACGTAGTTGTTTTGCAGGGCATGCTTGCTGTTCTGTTTCCGGTAGGTGGTAAAGTCTGTTCCGTCAAACTTGTTCAGCCCGTCTTTTGTCCCTACCCAAATGAATCCCTTCCGGTCCTGCAGTATGGAGGTGACCGTATTTTCTGAAAGTCCGTCGTTTACCTGATATTTGCGGAATGGAAAGTTATACGGGTTTTGTGCTGTCGACATGCATGTCAGCGACCCCAAGAGCAAAAGGAAGAAAGCAGTACACTTCATAGCTTGCTGGCGGAAATAAACATTAAAAACACGATGGCCCGGAGCGGTTGTATTTTCCGCAATCCGGAGCAACCGTACGGCACATGCTTGTACTGTTGCGTACGGTTACGCAATATTCGCAATATTTCCTGATACTTGCAAGCAAATGTCGGTAAACTTCTCTCTGCAGCGGTGGAGTGTCATGTTTGAAACTCCCGTGTAAATGGAAATTTATACCTATATAATATTAACGTGAATCAGGATGAGGAGTACATTGCCTGTCAAGTTTCTTGTTCCGGGAAGGGACTTGTAGTTGTGTCCTGTAAATTCCTTTCCATAGGAAGTGTCATACATTGTGGGCTTACTATGCCATAGCTCTGTGTCGGGCACATTCTGTTTCTAATCCGGATTGCCGTTCCATGCCGGAGTATGCCCGGTACTTCCCGTAAAGTACTCCGGTACTTCCGGCAAAGTACTTCAGTATTTCCGGCAAAATACTCCAGTACTACAGGCAAAGTACTCTTTCCTGTAATCGGGCCGGCCGAAGATGACCCGGTAACATTCCCGCACCGAAAAGCCGGCATTATGCGGGCTTGCTTTCGTCCGCCTTTTGTGTTCAGGAAAAGCGGTGACGTTCCTCCATGAAGTTAGAATTACCGATAAATCAATTTATAGAACCTACCTATGGCCTGTTTGAACCTCTTTGGGCAACCTCCTGCGACGGGCGGGAAGTTGACGGCAGGTAACCATGCGAAGACAGGGCGATTTTGCTTGCCGGGTTGGGGTAAATCGGCGAGGTGGGGTAGCTGTGCGGACGGCTGATTGTTCATATCCGCCGGAATTTGAAAAAATGCCTTCTGGAATATGGCCGTGTTTGCCGTATTCTATTTTGGTACTTTTTGAGCATTAAATGGTAAAAAACGGTTATTTTGACACTTTGTTAAACATTCTTATTTTATGACCATGCTTTCTTATTTGTTTGGATGTCCAATGGCTATCTTTGAGCCACGAATTTTACAGATAGTTTACTGAAAAAGTGATGTATCATGAAAAGAATTCTACTCTTCCCATTATTGCTGCTTTGTCTCTCCTCTTGTGTGAAGGAAAAAAGCGAAGCTCCTGCTTTGTTGGATGCCCGACATTTCGATGCGGTGCTTGACAACAAAAACATTGCCTTGTATACGCTTGAATCGGGCAACGGTGTTTACATGCAGGTGACGAACTTCGGAGGACGTGTCGTTTCGTTGTTCACTCCCGACCGGAAAGGACACTATGAAGACATTGTACTTGGTTACGAACATATCAATAGGTACTTATATAATAATAGCGAACGTTGCCTTGGCCCGGTGGTCGGCCGTTATGCAAACCGCATTGCCAACGGGCAGTTCACGTTGGATGGGACGACTTACCAGCTCCCCATCAACAACAACGGACAGACCTTGCATGGAGGTATCAATGGACTGGACGGTGTGGTGTGGAATGTGGAGTGTTTGTCGAAAAATGAAATCAGGCTTTCTTATCTCTCTCCCGATGGTGAGGAAGGGTTTCCGGGTACGGTGCAGTATGAAATGGTTTATACGCTGACTCCCGAAAACGAGTTCAAAATCACTTACAGGGCCGTGACCGACAAGCCGACGGTAATCAATCTGTCCCATCACGGGGTTTTCAATCTGAAGGGCGAAGGCAATGGAACCATTCTCGACCATGAGCTGGCCATTTACGCCGATGCCATTACTCCGGTCAACGAGTTCCTGATACCGACCGGCGAATACATGCCGGTGGAAGGTACTCCGTTCGATTTCCGCACGCCGCATGCCATAGGCCTGCACATCGACGATGATGACGTGCAGTTGAAAAACGGCAAAGGCTATGACCACAACTGGGTGGTGAGCCGCGAAGCCGATGGCCGCCTGCGGCATGTCGCCACCTTGTACGAACCTGTCTGTGGCAGGGTCATGGAAGTGTGGAGCGACCAGCCCGGCATACAGTTCTACAGCGGTAACTTCTTCAACGGGACAGTCAAGGGAAAAAGCGGCAAGACGCTCAACCATCGTGAGGGACTTGCACTTGAAACGCAGAAGTTTCCCGACAGTCCGAATCATCCGAATTTTCCCTCGACCCGCCTGAATCCGGGGGAAACCTATACGCAGACTTGCATATATAAATTTTCAACCAAATAAAATCAATTCAGTTAACCCTAATTAAATTGAATGTATGGATAAAAAAGTGAATGATGGCAAAAGTACCGTCGCACGGAATGGTTGGGGAAAACGGCTTATGCTGGGATTCCTGTCTGTTTTGTTGTCGGTAGGATTTGCGGGTGGGCTTCGTGCCCAAAACGGGACAATCACTGTCACCGGACAGGTGGTTGACGCTACGAACATGCCGTTGATAGGCGTGAATGTGATGGAAGAAGGAACTACGAACGGAACGATTACCGACTTTGACGGTAATTATTCGTTGACGGTTGCTTCCGGTTCAAAACTTAGTTTTTCTTATATCGGTTACAAGACCTTGGTGATGGATGCCGCTTCGGTAGTCAATGTTACCATGGCCGAAGATGCCACGATGCTTGAAGAAGTGGTGGCCGTTGCCTACGGTACACAGCGTCGTGCCGACCTCACCGGTGCTATCAGCGTGGTCGATGCCGACCAGATGAAGAAATTGCAGACTGCTGATATCGGTACAGCCCTGCAGGGTTTGGCTCCTGGTGTAAGTGTAACGACTTCGGGACTTCCGGGCGGAACTCCTGATATCAATATTCGCGGTATCGGTTCGTTTGGAAGTACAGGTCCGTTGTATGTTATCGACGGCGTTATCATGGACGGAACCCAACGCGAATTCAACATGAACGATGTGGAAAGCGTGCAGATTCTGAAGGATGCCGCTTCGGCATCTTTGTACGGTTCACGTGGAGCCAACGGGGTCATCCTCATTACCACCAAGAAAGGGAAGGCCGGCGAAACCCGCATTGATGTGAGCGGACGTTATGGCATTTCGCAAATAGCTAACCGCATAGAAATGATGGGTACGCTTGATTTTCTTGAAGTGCAGCGTTTGGCTTATGAAAATGCGGGACTTAATTGGCCGGGAAAACCGGAATATGGAGAAGTGTTATATGATACGGATTGGCAAGATGCATATTTCCAATTGGGTCATACAGCCGATGTAAACGTGAGCGTGTCGGGTGGTAATGAAAACGGCAACTACATGTTTTCTGCCAATTTCTATGACCAGACAGGGGTGGTTTACGGTCCTTCGCACCGCCGTTTCAATGTGCGCAGTAACAGTGAAGCTCGTAAAGGTATATTCACCATTGGTGAAAATTTCACGTTTGGACGTTCTATTTCTACACCTTTGCAAGGTTCTCCGTTTATTGATGTAGTTCGCATGTGTCCGACCATTCCGGTATGGAACGAAGATGGCTCGTACGGTATGGGAGATTATCGTTGGCAAACCTATGGTAGCAACCCCATTGCTTTGCAAGACCGCACAGACACCAAGCAGTACAACAACCGTATGCTCGGAAATGTGTATTTGCAAATCGAACCAGTCAAAGGACTGAAAATAAAAACAAACGTAAGTGCGGAATATTTTGATTATTACGACAAAATTCAGACAACTGTTTTCCCTGTTCGTTTCATTGACCCGGCTGTGGGAGAATTTGAAAACAAATTGCGTGAACAGAATGGTGAGCGTCTTTCGCTTATTTGGGAAAGTACGGCATTCTATCAGAATAAAATCGGAGATCATGCATTTGATGCTCTCGTGGGTTACACAGCGCAGCGCACAGACCGTCATGGTAATTACGTGGAAACGCGCAACCTGAAGGCAGGTGGAAACTTTTGGGTACTGGGTCAACACGGAACCGAAGATAACGAATGGGACATGGGCGGTGATATGTCCACAACGGTTATCACTTCTATACTTGGACGTATCAATTATAGCTATGCCGACCGTTATCTGATTCAGGCCAATATCCGTCGCGACGGTTCATCCCGCTTCGGGGCTAACTATCGCTATGGGGTGTTCCCGTCGGTGTCGGCCGGTTGGCGTATCAGCCAGGAAAGTTTCATGCAGTCCGTATCATGGATTGACGATTTGAAACTTCGTGCCGGTTACGGTGTGCTCGGCGATCAGCAGGCTGTGGGTGATTATAATTATGTACCGGTGATGCATACGAGTGAAGGAGCATTGTTTGGAGATGAAAACCAATATTATACAGGTACAATCCAAAAAGGATTTGCCAACTCCGACTTGCATTGGGAAACACGTAAGACACTGAACGTCGGGTTGGATTTCTCGTTGTTCAAACAGCGTCTGTACGGAACGATGGAGTATTTTGATGCACATGTAAGCGATTTGTTGGTTAAAAAAGAACTGCCTTGGGTAACAGGTACAGATGCTTCGGACTATCCGTGGGTAAACTACGGTGCCATGCGTAACTACGGTCTTGAACTGACACTTGGCTGGCGCGACAAGGTCGGCGATTTCACGTATGACATTTCGTTGAACCTTTCGCACATTCGCAATGAAGTGATTGACCTCGGAGGGGAAACCATTCATTATTCGGGTGTGAATGTGTCGGAACCGGGACGTTCTATCGGTGATTTCAAGGTGATGCGTACCGCCGGCATTTTCCAGACACCGGAAGATGTGTTGAGTCATACGGGTATTGATCCGGAAACAGGTGTGACTACCATTCTTCAGCCGGATGCCAAACCGGGTGATGTAATATATGTAGATGTCAACGGTGATGGCAAGATTGACTTCAATGAAGACAGTGAAGACCGTGAATATATAGGTAGTCCGTTCCCTGCTATACAGGGTGGTTTGAATGCTACATTCGGATGGCGCGGTATAGACTTGTCCCTCTTCTTCTATGGTGTGGCAGGTAATTTGGTGTTCAATGGTGTGCGTCGCACTATGGAATCGATGAACGATGTAAGCAACTATCCGGCTTACCTGAAACCGTGGACTGGTGAGGGTACATCGAACACGACACCGCGCCCCGTGATGGGTGCTGCCGGTGGAGACAATGTACACGAATACAGCGACCGCTGGATTGAAAAGGGGGATTATCTTCGTCTGAAGAATTTGCAGATTGGTTATAGCTTCCCGCAACATTGGATGGACAAGACCAACTTCATGGAAAACTGCCGTGTATATCTTTCCACGGAAAATCTTTTCACCTTGACTGGTTATACAGGTTACGACCCGGAAATCTCTGGTGGCAATGTGTACAGCAAAGGACGTGATAACGGTCACTTTCCGCCGGTACGTACCTTCTCAGTGGGACTTCAGTTAGGATTTTAACCCTTGCGGATGGTACAATTGATAAACAGTAAAAAACTTAAATTGTAAATGATTATGAAATTGAAATATTTGATTTTGCTGGCAGCCGGTTTGGGAATGGCCTCTTGTGAAGGTCTGTTAGAGCAGAAAAATCCCAACTTGCAGGATGCCGACACGTATTGGACGAACGAAGAGGAAGTGAATGAAGGTTTGAATGCCGCCTATCGTCCTTTGCGTTTTAACGGGGAATATCGCCGTTATCTGTTCATGCTTTATGGACAACGTTCGGATGAAGGCTATACAGAATCGCCTTCAGATGAATTTCAGTCGGGAAGTAATTTTCTGACTAACCTGACATCCGGTTCGGTGTATTATACTTGGCTTGACCTTTATAAAGGCATTTTCTGGGCTAACCAAGTGCTTCATAATGGTGCGGATGTAGAATTCAGTTCGTTGCAAGCTAAAGAACAAGTGATGGGACAAGCTCATTTCCTGCGTGGACTCGGATTGTTCAACATCGCTGCCGTGTATGGCCGCGGACCGGCTCCGTTGGTGCCCGATATGTCGGAATACAATCAGGGATATGAAATTCTGGAACAGGCCGGTTTGTATTTGGAAGCACGTAAGGCTTTCTTGGAAGCGGCCAAACGCCTGCCGGCAAGTTGGGACAAAACTGATTGGGGACGTGCTACCAAGGGTGCGGCTTGGGGTATGTTGGCCAAAACAGCCGGACAGTTGGCCGGATGCTACGAAGGAAATAATCCGAACCAGGCTCTCCAGTATTGGACGGAAATGAAACTCTATTGCGATTCCATTATCGACAGTAACCTTTATACGCTTGATGGCGTTGCTTATTTGGATAATTTCAACGAAGCGGGTGAATTTAATGCTGAATCGGTTTTTGAAATCCAATTCGGTCCTGAGTCCGGCGGGGTTACCCAATTGAGCCACGAACGTGCGAAGTTTTACGGATTGCCTTTCGATGACCAGTCTTATCTGGACGGTTATGCCCGTTACAGTGTAAAACAAGAATTTGAACGTGAAAGCATGGAATCGGGTGCTCCCGACCCACGTATGAGCGCAACATTGTATTATAATGATCCTAACGACCAGACGTTGTATTATGGCAAGAAATTGAGTGAGTACGGTATAAAAAATAACATGGCATATTGGAAAAAGTACACACAGTGGTACCAGCCTGCCGGTTTCAAGGAAACACATGAAAACAACGGCATCAACATACGTTTGATTCGTTTGGCAGATATTTACTTGATGCGTGCTGAAGCCATGAATGAACTGGGTATGGCACAGGGAGACATATTGAATGATATCAATAAAGTCCGTGCTCGTGTAGGCATGCCGAATTTGCCTTCCACTATTTATCCGTCTACAGCATTCGATACGAAAGATAAAATGCGCATTCAAATCATGCACGAACGTACTTGTGAATTGGCCGGTGAATTTTGGCGTTGGATTGACCTTGACCGCTGGTTCTTCCGCGACATGGATGGCGACGGCATCAAGGAAACCATGGTCGACAGCTATCAGATTGAAGGAAAATCGCCGCTTGAATGGTTGCGTGGACGCGATGCCGAGTTCAACAATTTCAATTATGAGCGTGATGGCGGCAAGTATTTCCGTTATCCGGTACCTACACGTGAATTGCCGTTGGTTGACGGGTTGGAACAGAATCCAGGTTGGTAAATAAATATTCTGGTATCCTTATCAAAGGAGGATATGTAAAATTATTTAATTATATAAAATAAAACGAATCTCTCGAAGCCTCCCTTTTAAGGGGAGGCGGGAGAGGGACTAATAAAACCTTATATGAACAAGAAATTGATATATTCAACAGCCATCGGGTTATTGGTATTGGCCGGAGCTTTTCTGGCGGCTTGCGACTCTGAGTTCAAGCAAGGGACGGTGGTTATAGATGATCCTAAATATGCACCTGATACAACGTACATTAATCCGGTGTTCAAGCCGGTATTGGCCGACCCGACGGTGATACGTACCGGTGATGGCACTTTCTATGCTTATGGTACGGAAGACACATGGGATGATGGAAACCATCATACGGTTGCTATTGTCACTTCAAAAGATTTGGTGAACTGGACTTATGTGGCTGATGCTTTCACTTCGGAAACGAAACCGAAATGGGGTACGGCAAATGCCGGTGTGTGGGCTCCGCAGATTACACAGGGGCAAGACGGTCGCTATTATCTATATTACAGTCTCTCGACTTGGGGCGATTCGAATCCGGGTCTTGGGGTGGCTGTTTCCGATTCACCTGCCGGACCGTTTGAAGATCTTGGAAAAATTCTCCGTTCAAACGATGCCGGTATCAATGTAGGAAACAGCATTGACCCGTTCTTTACTTTCACAACAAGAGGAAGTCGCAAGACCTATTACATGTTCTGGGGTAGCTTCCAAGGCATTTATGCCATTCAAATGGAGAATGAGACAACACTCAAGTCCGGAGCTACACCGGTACAAATTGCCAATGGGCTGTACGAAGCCACCTATATTTACAAGCATGGTGATTATTACTATTTCTTCGGCTCGATGGGTAGCTGTTGTGAAGGTAAGGACAGTCAGTATCGGGTAAAAGTGGCACGTTCTACCAGCATTACCGGTCCTTATCTGAACGAAAACGGCCAGGACATCAAAACGAACGGGGTGGAAGGAAAGGCTTTCCTGACAGGCGATGCCAGCCTTGGTTTTGTAGGTCCGGGTCACAATGCGGAAATATTTACGGATGACAGAGGACGCGATTTTATCCTTTACCATGCGGTGGATATCGTGAGCGGTGAAGGAGATGGTACACTGGCTCCGGGCAGCACAGCCACCCGTCGTCCGTTGATGTTGGATGAAATTACATGGGTGGACGATTGGCCCGTTGTCAACTATGGTACACCGAACGAAGGCAAGCCAAGTAATACGGTGAAACAATCACCTTATTTTGAAAGTGAACAGCAATAAAACAGTCGGATGTCAGAAGGAAGTGCGAAGAAGATATGTAAATCTTCTTCCATTTCCTGGCTTCCAAGGTTTTGTTGATTATTATAACATTATTATACAAACAATCATTTAGTAACAATATCTAAAAATTTAGTTCTTATGAAACGTCTTTATTTATTAGCCGCAGCAGCGTTGTTTGCTTGGGCGGCGCAGGCACAATGGACAGATTTGACCATTGAAGGTTGGAATTCGGATCGTGGCGATTTCGGTGTGGCCGACATTGACAACGATGGTGACTTGGATATTATTTACAGCTCAAATGACCCCGACAAAGCAGGAGTTGAAAATGGGGTGATTTGGATTAACGATGGAAAGGGAAACTTTACGGTACAAACGGCGGAACGTATCATTAAGATGGGACGTGCCGGAAACATTGATTTCGGTGATATTGATGGCGATGGCGATTTGGATGTATTGTTCTGTGGTTGGGGAAACGGCTCCTCTACAGACGTACGTGGTATAGCCTTGAACGATGGTAACGGGGTTTTCACGTTGGCCGATAAGGCACAGTATCCGATGACGGACGTAGTGAAAACCACTTCCTGTGGTTTTGCTGATTTCAACTGCGACGGTCTGTTGGACTATTTTGTGACAGCTAACTGGAATTGGATAGATGAAGAAGCCGGAACTTGGGAACAGAACAACATCATTTATTTCCAGAATCCGGACGGGACTTTCCGCGAAGACAAGACCTGTTTTCCGACGGCTGCACAATATAGATTCAACGAATCGGGTGTGACGATTATCGACTTCAACCGTGATGGAGCTCCCGATTTGTGGTTTAACACGAATGACCAGACAAAGAAAGCGGATAACGGTGAATCGGAACGTTTCAACGTGTTGTTCCTGAATGACGGAGAGGGACGTTTTTCTGAGTTTAATTTGGGTAGCGGCATCGGTACCTCCGAAGCTACCGGATTGAAATACTATAAGTCAAACGGTTCTGCTACATGGGGAGATGTAGATGGCGATGGCTATCTCGACTTGTTACACAACGGTGATGGTTACTTGGGAACAGGAGAAAACAATGACCGCTACTGGCGTTTGTATAAAAACAATGCTGGGTCAAGCATTTCGGCTGCGTTTGAGTTTCCTACAGATGGTGGCTTTACAGAAGTGGGCCGTCAGAACAGCATTAACAATGGTGGTTGCATTGTCGACTGGGATGGTGATGGAGTGATGGATTTGATTACGGCTGGTTGGAGCGAAGTTTGGGGAAAGACCCAGCGCTTGGACTTGTGGAAAGGTAATGCTCAGAATCCGATGAATGGTTTTGCCAGCACTACTTTCGGAACAGGTGTTCCGGGCTTCTCGGAACAAGGCTTGCGTATAGCTGACCTCGATGGAGATGGAAAACCCGATTTGTTGGCCAACGGTTTCAGCAATACGGGCGAAGGCCGCAAGGTGGGATGGATTAAAAACACTTCAGCATCGAAAGCTGAGTTGCCGGGTGCTCCGCAAAATGCAACGGCTACTTATTATTCAGACGATGCTTTCTTGGAAATCAGCTGGAGTGCTCCTGCCGGTTGGGAAAACAAACCAGGCGTGACCTACAACCTTTCGCTTTACAACAAAACGACCGGCAAATGGATGTACAACCCGATGTCGGACGAAAACGGCAAGCGTAAAGTGGGCGGCCGCATGGGTAATGTATGGACCAATACGGAATATTACCTCTATGATCTCCCCAACGGTGAATACGAATGGCAGGTACAGGCCATCAACGGACAGTACATGGGCGGTGCCTTCACAGCCAAGCAGACATTCTCGGTAGGTGTTTCGGGTGTAGAAGTAGTGAACAATTATAACCCTGCTGTATATGTGAATGGTTTTGCTTTGACCGTAAAGGGTGAAAAGGCACTCCAGACTCTCAACGTATACAACTTGAGCGGTGCGTTGGTCAACACGGTTTCATTCAATGGCAGTGTGAACCTGGATATGCCGCAAGCCGGTGTTTACATGGTTGAAGTGCTGAATGCAGAAGGAGCCCGTTTCCACACAAAAGTGGTTGTAAAATAATTATTGTAAAGGATAAATAAACTTGAAGTCGGAAGTCAGGAAACAGGAAATGATGGGTATTTGTTGAAGAAACTATACCTGACTTCCGTTTTCCGGCTTCTGACTTCTTTATTCATGCTAAGTATGAAATTGAGCAAGAAATATATATTCGGACTTCTTCCATTGGCTTTGTTGGGTTGTAACGGAACGTCGAACAGTGGTGAAGGAGGGGGAGATGACACGCCTCCCATTACAGTGAGCAAGGTATATAACAATGTGGATGGCCTTGTGCCCGACTGTGCCGACCCGTATGTGTTGTATCATGACGGGCAGTACTATCTTTACGGTACGGGGGGGAACGATGGCATCAAGGTGTATGTGTCAAAAAACATGGCTGTATGGACCAAGGCCATGGGGGCGACCGACGGTTATGCCCTGCACAAGGATGATGTGTTCGGAGACAAATGGTTCTGGGCTCCTGAAGTGTATTACATCGATGGCAAATTCTATATGTTCTATTCGGCCAATGAACGCATTTCTATGGCTGAAAGTGATTCTCCACTCGGTCCTTTCCGTCAGGACAAGGAGTTCTGTTTTCATGATGCCGGCGAGATAGACACTCACCTGTTTGTTGACGATGATGGCAAGAAATACTTGTATTATGTGCGTTTCACGAATGGGAATGAGATATGGGTGGCCCAATTGAACGATGACATGCGTTCCATCAAGGAAGAGACCCTGACGCATTGTCTTGGAGCGAACGACGCTACGGCACAGCCTTGGGAACAGGTGCAGGCACGGGTCAACGAAGGGCCTTTTGTGCTGAAACATAATGGTACGTATTATCTGACTTATTCCGGTAATGACTATCAGAGTCCGAAATATGCGGTGGGTTATGCCACTTCTGACAGCCCCATGGGTCCGTGGACACGTTATGAAGGAAACCCCATACTCATTGGCAACGATAAATTGGCTGGTACGGGACATCACTCGTTCATTACGAAACCCTCGGGCTGCAATCTTATAGTGTATCATGCACACAACACTCCTACGACCGTACAACCGCGTAAACTATGCATTGACACGTATGAGTTTGTTGCGAACCCCAACGGCGGCCCGGATATTCTGAAAGTGAACGGACCGACCACCACCGACCAGACGGTGTGCGATTGATGGGTCTTAATTGATTACGTGAGTTCGGCATAAGAATAAGGGTCTTTGTCGGATAGGCTGAGGAATATAACGACAAATGTATTGGATTTGTGGTGATACATTCATGTGAATACGGGCAGAGAGAAGTCTCTTGAAGTCTGACGTATGGGTGGAAACAAGTTCATGGAAAAGGGAGATGCATCGGTCCGTCTGCATGATGTCGTGTGTTTATGCTTTCAAAGTTATCTTTTCACATAGGTGAAAAGAACGTCTCACGTATGTGATACACGTGTTCCACATACGTGATACACGTGTATCACATATGTGAGACGATAACTTTGACGGCATGAAAAGAAAACATTGTGCTGCGAGCGACATAACATCTTTATCCGGAGTTCATGTATTAATTGACCGTACGAATCAACATTTTTCATTCTATTTAGCTGCTCTCTGAATCCCTCCTTTTGAAAGCGGAACTAAGGGAGCTTATTTTCCCAACTCGACAGTTGTTTATATTCATCATAAATAAATCATGAAAAAAACGTTGTTGCTGAACATAATTGTTGTTTTTACCAGCTTTTCGGTGCTGGGCGATGTGTTTACCGATTTCGGGGTACCGTATGGCATGTGGAAGGGTGACTTTGCCGTGGGCGATATAGACGACAACGGCACGCTGGACATTATTTTCAGCGGCGAGGAAAACGGTGTGGAAAAAGGGGGCGTTTTCCTGAATGATGGCAACGGTCATTTTACGCCTTGGTTGGATGAACGTCTTGTCCGTTTGGGATGTGCCGGGAACATTAAGTTCGGGGATATTGATGGAGATGGCGATTTGGATGTCATCTTTGCCGGTTGGGGAAGCGGTTCGGATGCCCGTTCCAGGGGAATACTCTTGAATGATGGTTCGGGGCATTTCACGTGGGCCGACCGTGAAAAATATCCGGTTTTGGATGCCGAAAAGGTCACTTCGTGCGGTTTTGCCGATTTCAATGCCGATGGACTGCCCGACTATTACTTTTTCGGCAATTATTCATTGGACTCCGCAGACCGTGTAACCGGCAATTGTGTCATTTATCTGCAGCATCAGGACGGTTCTTTCACTGCACGGCCGGATCTTTTCCCCACGTTCCGTTTCAATGAACCGGAAGTCACGGTGGTCGATTTCAACAAAGATGGTTTCCCCGACTTATGGGTCAATGCCGCTGACGAATCGAAAGACTGTGACCTGAACGGGGAGTCCCAACGGTTTTCAGCCTTGTTCATAAACGACGGTTCCGGCTCGTTCATGACATATAAAACCACTTTGAAGACCGTTACGGAATTTCAAAATCCCGTATTTGAACCCGATTTGGCAGATCCGACTTTCATACGGGCCGGGGACGGGACATTCTATGCTTACGGGACGGAAAACACATGGCCCGATGGGCATCATGTGATACCCATTGTCAAGTCGAAAGACCTTGTCAACTGGACGTATGTGGGCGATGCGTTCGGGAATGGCAAACCAACCTGGGGTACACCGAATGCTGGGGTGTGGGCACCACAGATTACGCAGGGAGCAGACGGACGCTACTATTTGTATTACAGTCTTTCCACTTGGGGCGATCCGAATCCGGGCATTGGGGTGGCAACGGCCGATGCGCCCGAAGGACCTTTTATTGATCAGGGAAAAGTATTCGATTCGGCCGAAAGCGGTGTGGCCAATGGCATCGATCCGTTTTTCATTGTGGCCGACAACAAGCAGTATTTGTTCTGGGGCAGTTTCAACGGCATTTACTGTGTGGAAATGTCCGACTATAAAACACCCGACTGGTCGACCAAGACCCAAATAGCCAACAATAATTTCGAAGCGGCCTACATTTATCCGCACGATGGTAAATTCTACTTTTTCGGTTCGGTAGGTACTTGTTGTGAAGGAGCCGATAGCCAGTATCATGTCAATGTGGCTCGTGCCGATGACATTACAGGCCCGTATTATGCCCAAGGTGCAACCGGGGGAATGTTTGATTTTATATACGATATAGCAAAAGGTAGCAGCGGTACTCCGTTTCTCACCGGCGACCGCAATGTGGGTTGGGTCGGTCCGGGTCACAATGCGGAAATTGTTCAGGACGACAAAGGCCGCTATTTCATGTTGTATCATGCCATTGACGTCAGTGAACCCTATTTGCCGGGAGGAGCCACCCGCCGGCCGCTGATGTTGGGCGAAATCACGTGGGTGGACGGTTGGCCTGTGATGCATTACGGAACCGATTATGAGGGAAAGCCGGGTGCAGGAGCGGCATCGGCACCCTATTTCAAGGAACTTGACATGAATGACATAGGACTTGCTTTTGCCAAGTCGAACGGAACAGCTTCATGGGCCGATGTGGATGGCGATGGCTATATGGACCTGCTGCACAACGGAGATGGTTTCCTTTGTTCGGGCGAAAACAATGACCGGGTCAACCGTGTGTATAAGAACATGGCCGGCAACAAGTTGCAGGAAATGTTCGTTACGGAAATTGCGCGTGTCAAGCATTTCGGCAACGGCACGGCCTGGGTCGACTGGAACGGTGATGGCAAGCTCGATTTCATTTCCGGCGGCTGGGATGAGGTTTCCGGCAAACAGGTGACAACACTCTACCTGGGGGAAGCCCCTGCTGATTTTACATTCTTGAAGGCAACGTTGGATGGTGACATACCCGGTGTTTCCGAACAGGGTTATCGCATAGCCGACCTCGACAATGATGGTCGTCCGGACCTGTTGGAATGTGGTTTTGGCAGCATAGGCCGTCGTGTCGCCGGTTGGGTGCGAAATACGACCGCTCCGGTAGCGGATGCTCTTCCGGCTCCGGTCGGCCTTGAAGCCACGCTTGTGTCTGACGAACCGACGGTCATGCGTTTCAGTTGGAATGTGCCGTCTTCGTTGTTTGGAAAACCCGGTCTCACCTATAATCTGTCGCTCAGAAACGTGACGACGGGCCGGTGGTTGTACAATCCGATGGCCAGTATCGAAACCGGTTGGCGCAAGGTGGGCGGACGAGAAGGCAATGTGTTCACCAATACGGAGTATTCGGTGTACGGTTTGCCCGCCGGCACTTACGAGTGGACGGTGCAAGTGATAGATGGCTCCTATTTTGGAGGACCGTTTGCTCCGGTACAGACGTTTTCCGTGGGTTTGCCTGCTTCGGGGTGTGAGGCAAATGAATATAGTCCGCTTGTGTCCGTGAAGGATAACCGGGTTGAAATACGTGGGGTGTCGGGTATGCAGCAGATGCTTCGGGTTTATGCGCTCAACGGGCAACTTTGCCGTGTGGAGACATTTATCGGACAGACAGCTTTTGATGTACCTGTGGCAGGAATGTATGTCGTCGAACTGTCGGCCGAGGGTGGTCAGACATTCAGGGAGAAAATTATGGTCAGGCAAAGGAACAGATAACGCATAAAAAAGGAAGGAGGTGAGAGCCGGAACGACGAAAGAATAAAGGTATATGCATTGGAAAAACAGAGTGAAACAATTATAAAACCATACAGTCGTAATACCTGCGACTGTTGCTTACAGATAAAGGAAAAAGTATGAATTTGAAAAAAAGACTATTGTTTGCGGCGTGCTGTTTATGCGCGGCTGCATGGTTTCCGGCACAGGCGTCGGAACAGAACAATCCGGTAGCCAACCCGGCAGCCGTGGTAACTTCGGGCAATGCCCGCTTTACGGTGCTTACGCCCGAAATGATTCGCATTGAGTATAGCGAAAAACAACAGTTTGAAGACCGTGCTTCGTTTGTGGTTATCAACCGTAACCTGGAAGTGCCGAAGTTCACGAAAACGGACGAAGGCGAAGAACTGGTCATCAAGACCGAAAAGCTGGAGTTGCGCTACAAGAAGGGAACTCCTTTGTACAACGATGACCGCTGCAACCCGAACCTTAGCATTACGATGGAGATGAACGGCGAGCAGATTGTGTGGTATCCGGGCAAGAAAGACCCGTACAACCTGAAAGGAACCACCCGTACGCTTGACCAGGCCGAGGGTGATGTGCGCGACTGGCTGGAAGACGGTCTGGTGTCGCGCAGCGGATGGGCGGTGATTGACGAGAAGGCGCCCCGCAAAGATGGCAGCTTGAGCCTCATGTTCGACGGAGAGGCCGAAACCAACGGCCTGGGTTTCGACTGGGTGGCACAGCGCAAGGACCCCAACTCCATCGACCTCTATTTCATGGGTTACGGACACGACTACAAGCGTGCGTTGGCCGACTTTACGAAGATTTCGGGTAAAATGCCTTTGCCGCCGCTCTATGTGTTCGGTTATTGGTATTCAAAATATCAGCGTTACAGCGAACAGGATTTCAAGGATATTGTCAACGAAATACAAACCCGTGAAATACCGATGGACGTGCTGGTGGTCGACATGGACTGGCACCGTGCAGCTACCGGCAGCACGACCACGAATACATGGACCGGTTGGAGCTGGAACAAGGAACTTTTCCCTAATCCGGCCGAGTTTATCAAATGGGTACACGATCAGAATCTCAACACCACGCTCAACCTGCATCCGGCCGATGGGGTCTATCCGGGTGAGGACGATTATCGGGCATTGAGGGATGACCTCAAAGCACGCGGCTATAAAATGAATGCCGACAGTCTGGTAAATCAGGCGGACCAGACCATTCTTTGGAACATTGAAAATAAGGATTTCTACCAGGCGTTTTTTGAAAACGTGTTGCGTCAGAATGAAGATATGGGTGTAGACTTCTGGTGGCTCGACTGGCAGCAATGGAAGATTGCCCGCAACGAAAAGAACCTGGGCAATACGTTCTGGCTCAACCATGTGTTTTTCAATGATAAGGTGCAGCAGGGCAAGGACCGTCCGTTCATTTTCCACCGCTGGGGAGGTTTGGGCAACCACCGTTATCCTATCGGTTTCTCGGGCGACTCGGAAGTGACGTTCGGCTCGTTGGCATTCCAGCCCTATTTCACTGCCACGGCTTCCAACGTAGGCTACGGATACTGGAGCCACGACATTGGCGGACACAACCAGGCCGGCGACAACGACCCGGAACTGTATTTGCGCTGGATACAATACGGTGTGTTCTCGCCGATACTCCGCACGCATGCCACTTCGGCTTCGCACATCGAACGCCGCATTTGGATGTTCCCCAACTTTGAACAGATGCGCGATGCCATCCGCTTGCGCTATACGCTTGTACCTTATATTTATACGATGGCCCGTGAATCATACGACACCGGCATCGGCATGTGCCGTCCGATGTATTATGAATATCCCGAACGGGATGAAGCCTACTTGTATGAAGGGCAGTACATGTTCGGCAACGACATGCTGGCTGCTCCCATCACGGCTTCGGACAATGGAAGTAATGTGAGCGAAAAGGAAATCTGGTTCCCCGAAGGCAAGTGGTATGAAGTGATGACCGGCGAAACGGTTGAAGGCGGATCGGTGCAGACCCGTACGTTTGAAGGCCGGGAGCTGATTCCTTATTATTATCGTGAAGGAGCCATTATCCCGCTCTATCCGGAAGGCATGATGCACCTGAAGGTTCGTCCCGAAACGCTCACTTTGCAGGTTGTTCCGGGAGCCAAGGGCGAATTCAACTTCTACGAAGATGAAGGCAACAGCGCCGACTATGCAACGGCTTATACCCGCACGCTCATTTCGCAGGTAACGGATGGTGCAAAGACCACGCTGACCATAGCTCCGCGTACCGGTTCGTTTGAAGGCATGCCGGAAGAACGGGCTTACCGCATTGAGTTCCTGGCACGTGACGAAGCTCCGGCCAGCGTAACGGTGGATGGCGAGAAAGTAAATGCCGAATACGATGCTGAAGCTCGTAAAGTGATTGTTTCTGTGCCGAAAACGGCATGCAGTTCAACTATAACCGTAACAATTGAATAAGGAGGAAAAAGGATATGAAAAGAATGAATAGCAAAATAGCTCTTCTTGCCTTGTTGTTAGGCATGGTGTCATGGAATCTGCGTGCCGAATGGACACTGGTGGGCGATCCGGAAGAACTGGAAATACCTGTAGTCTTTACGCAGGCAGATGAAGAAGGAACGGAATTTGTCTATGGAGGCCGTCTTACCACACAATCGTTCAAGGTGTCGGATGGAACGACAACTTACGTGCACGAGTGTGGCGACAATGACCCTGTAGGCGACTCCATCACCCTGAAGGTAGCCGGAGAAGATGATCCCGGTCTGCGCGTGCGTTATGCCGGTGAAAACGACTTCTTCAAGGTAACCCTTTATGTTCCGGGCGACGGTGCTGCTCCCAGCATCAAGGCCGAACAAATCATCCTGCCTACCGGACGGCTCTACATTCACGGAGGACCGGTCAACCTGGGCATGAATTGGGAGGCTCAGGATGCTATCCAGCTCCAGCAGGATCCGGCCAACGCTTCCATTTTCTGGTACAAAGGCGACTTGCGCTATAACGAGCTGGGCAGCGAAGGAGGCAATATCAAGTTGCTGCGCGGACGTGGCTGGGGCGAAAACTACCACCCCGATGCTACCGGCAACGTGAGCTTGCTCAGCGCGCTGAACAAGCCGATGAAAATGCGCCTCAACGGCGATGACAACAAGTGGTCCATTCCTTCCGACCGTAGCGGCGATGGGTACTACGAAATCAAGGTGGACATGGTGAACGTCACCATCGAAGTGGTGAAGTTCGAAGCGAATATCGTAGACCCTGACGATATCATGCCCCGTGCCATCTTTGCCTGCGGAAATGCCTTGCCTTGCGGTTTCCCCACCGACAACAAGACTCCCATCCAGCTGAATGCCGTTTCCGAAGGCATTTACTCCTGGGGTGGCATGATAACGGCGGGCGAACTGAAGTTCCAGAAGCGTCGTGGCTCGTACATGTATGCTTACATGCCTTTGGTGGGCGGACAAGAACTTGCTCCCGGACAGGAATATCCGGTGGAATATGTGGAAAGCTACTTCAACGGTTCTCATCCGGACAACAAGTTCACCGTAAGCGAGGAAAATGCGGGCATGAACACCCTCTCTATCGACCTCAACACCATGACTGCGTGGCTTGGCGAACGTCCGGCCTCGTCGAGTGTTGAAACGGCCGAAGGCATGGAAGTGAAGTACTACAGCCGCGAAGGCAAGCTCCACTTGTCGGCAACTGTTGCCGATGAACTGCAGGCACGCATATTCGGAATCGACGGACGTATGGTGACCGAACGCACTTTTGTCGGCAGTGTAGAGATAGAGTTGCCTGCCGGCAGCTACATTGTGATGCTTGAAACCGGCAAAGGCGAACCTGCCACCCGTCTGCACACTTATGTGAAATAAATAGATTTTTTTCTCCTTCCGTTTTCCCCCAATCAGGGAAAACGGAAGGAATCCATCTTGAACTTAAATAAAATAATAAAATGAAACAAGTAAAAACGCTTTTGGTGGCTGCCTTGTGCAGCGTGTTTGGTTTGTCGGCTTTCGCATGGCCAGACAATATGTATTTTGTCGGCGGACCTTTCGGTGGCGACTGGTCTTTGGACTCCCGCAGTGAGGCTTTCGAAAAAGATGCAGATGACCCGACCGTGTTCTATTACAAAGGATATATCGGTTACCCGACCTATAACGATGGTAATACGCCCGGAGAATTCAAGATAATAGATGGTCCGGCCTGGAACGGTTTCCATCCTGCGCAGGCGACTAATTATGTGTTGTCAAAAGAAGATATAGGGAAAGCCTTGCCGATGCTCGCTTCCGATGAAAAATTGGGTGACACCAAATGGGTGCTTCCCGAAGACCACAGCATGGACGGATGGTACGAAATAAAGTTGACCACGGCTGTGGGTAACCGCACGTTTACCATCGAACGTTTCACTCCGGCTCAGTCCGACTACACGGTGGGACTGTTCATTTACGGTGGTCCGTTTGTGAACAATTCCGGCAGCACCGATTGGTTGGTATATAACAATTATGCAAGAATGGAACGCGATCAGGACAATCCGAATCTTTTCCACTACAAAGGCTACATCGAACGCAGCCAGTGGGGGGGTGCACCGGGCGATTTCAGATTTGCATTGAGACACGGCTGGCACGAACAGTTGCGTCCCGGCGAACAAAGCATAGCTCTTACTTCCTATCCTGTAGGAGAACCGCAGACCATCTTTACGACCGCATCGGGCGACACGAACTGGCAGCTTCCTGAAGATGGCAGTGCCAACGGATACTGGGACTTCACCGTCGACCCGAAAAACCTGACGTTTACCGTCAATGAATTCATTCACGACCTCGATTATTTCACGGAAATGTATCTCGTCGGCAATGCTGTACCTGCCGGTTGGAATGCAGAAAATCCCGAAGTGATGCAGAAGAGCGAACGTGGCGTATACACCTGGACCGGTGTGCTGGCCGCTCCGGTTGCAGACCAGGCCTATGATTTCAAGTTCCTGCGCCGTAAAAGCTGGTCGGGTGGCTGCTACGTAGCCAACACCGAAAACGAAGCGGTGGCGTTGGGCACTTCAGCTGCCGTGAAGTATGAAAAGAACTACATGATGCACAATAGCGGCAATGACTACAAGTTCACGCTCGACCCGGCCTGTGCCGGCAAGGAAGTGACCGTTACGCTCGACCTGAATGCAAAGACCTTACTTGTGACTGAAAATGTCGGTACCGGTGTCGATGCTGTGGAAGCCTTGCAGGCCCAGGTGTTTGCCGCCGAAGGAAAGGTGATGATCAGCGGCCTTGAAGGTGAAGACTACACGGCAAGCATATTCACTCTCGACGGACGCCAGGTAGCTGCCTGCTCGTTCAATGGTCGCACCGAAGTAGCCTTGTCTCAGGGTTGTTATGTAGTGACCGTGCGCAATGAAGCCGGTAAAGCCATGAAGGCGAAAGTAGCCGTACTTTAATTTTCAGACACGCTTATGCCCCGGCCCGTTCCTGAACCAGGCAGGAACGGGCGGAGAGGCGTGTGGCGGAACAAACGGAAATTCTTGTAAGAACATGAAAATACGAATGTCACTTTTGTTGGGTTGTGCCCTGTGTCTCTCCACTCTGTGCAGTGTTCGGGCGGGAACCCTCACCTACAACAATGTGAAAGGCCTTGTGCCCGACTGTGCCGACCCGTATGTCCTTTGTCATGACGGGAAATACTACTTGTACGGCACCGGAGGCGCTGACGGCATTAAAGTGTATGTGTCGGAAAACATGGTCGAGTGGAGCCCGGCCATGGGTGCTACCGGCGGTTATGCCCTGCACAAGGACCATGTGTTCGGCACCCAATGGTTCTGGGCGCCCGAGGTGTACTACATAGACGGCCGCTTCTGCATGTTCTATTCGGCCAACGAGCGCATTTCCATGGCTGAGAGCGATTCACCCCTCGGTCCTTTCCGGCAGGACAAGGAGTTCTGCTACCACGATGCCGGCGAGATAGACACGCACCTGTTCATCGACGACGATGGCAGGAAATATCTGTACTATGTGCGCTTCACCAACGGCAACGAGATATGGGTGGCCGAACTGAACGATGACATGCGCTCCGTCAAGGAAGAAACCTTGACCCATTGCCTCGGTGCCAACGACGCCGCGGCACAGCCCTGGGAGCAGGTACAGGCACGGGTCACCGAAGGTCCCTTTGTGCTCAAGCATAACGGCACCTACTACCTCACCTATTCCGCCAATCACTACGAGAGCAAGCAATACGCCGTGGGTTATGCCACTTCCGACAGTCCTATGGGACCATGGCGGCGTTATGCAAACAATCCGGTGTTGATTGGAAATGACCAATTGACCGGAACCGGTCATCATTCGTTCCTTACAACTCCTTCAGGCTGCAACCTGATTGTATACCACGCTCATAATACACCGAATTCGGTGCAGCCCCGCAAGACTTGTATGGACACGTACGAATTTGTCCCGTCGGAAACACCGGGCGAACCGGATGTGCTGGAAGTCAACGGACCGACCACGACCGACCAGGAATTCTGCCCCGGACAATCGGGAGGAGAAACCTCGTTGCCGGCCAGCGAAACTGCCCCGGCCCGTGTGTGGACGGCAGCCGACGGCTTGACCGTTGCCACAGCCGATGGCCGGGACTGTCAGCTTTTGGTTACGGCTGCCGACGGAACGGTAGTATGCCGGCAGCATGTTGCCGGTACGCAGTCACTGACTTTGCCACAGAGTGTCTATGTGGTGGAGATAAACGATGGAGTGCAGACCGTATATTGCGGCAAGGCATTGGTGCCTTGACATGCGGTTGAGCCGGAGAGTTTCGGACCGGCAATGCCTCCGGACAAGATAAAAACAAGAGAAAGACTATTATAAACCAATTAATTTAAATGAAAATGAAAAAAGTATTATTCTTTGCTTTGGCAGCCTCCTGCGCAATGACCGTAGGAGCGCAAGTTGATGGATTTACATTACTTTCAGATGGATTAGATCCTCAAAAAGGAGCTATCGCTGTAGGAGATGTGAATGATGATGGAAACTTGGATGTGATATTCAGTGGCGTAAACATTGTAACTGAAGGCCATCGCCAGCAGGGCGCGATTGCGTTGAACAATGGGGACGGTACATTTACCCGGCAGACGGAAACCAATGTCATCACCCCGGGGCAATTGGCTTATATCGTATTGGACGACATTGATGGTGATGGCGACCTGGATGCCATCTTCAATGGCACTCCACACCTTGAAGGAGGTAATTCTAACTATGGGATTGCGTTGAACAATGGGCAAGGCGTATTTTCGCGTGCAGACGAAACGGCTTATCCGATTATTGATTCTTATGTCTCCTGCGGTTTTGCCGATTTCAACAATGATGGCTTGTTGGATTACTTCTTCTTTGGAAACACGAAAAACCATTGCCCCATTTATTTCCAGCAGCCGGATGGGTCGTTTGTGGCATCTCATGAATCGTTTGGAGAATGTAATTTTGTTGACCCGGCGGTCAATGTGATAGATTTTGACAACGATGGAGATGTGGATATTTTTATCAATGGCTGGATTAAAAACGGTTCTGAGTCCCCAATGGGAATTACAGGTTATGGCGATGAACGTTTTAGCGGCCTCTTCCTGAACGACGGTACGGGCAAGTTTACCTGGAACCCACAAGCCAACCTCATCGACAAGGGCTATGGTACAGGCACGTGGGGCGACATTGATGGCGATGGGTATCTAGACTTGTTGTTGAATGGTGATGGTGGAAAAAAAGAAGGCAACAGTAGCACGTTCCGCTTGTACAAAAATAACAATGGCACATTGGAAGCGGTGCGGACGTTTACTACTTATCGCCAGATGGATTTGGGTGATGGCAGTTTGATATTCGATTATGACAATGACGGGAAGATGGATCTCCTCATAGGGGGATGGAGTGAAAATGAAAAAGCCCAAGTTACTCATTTGTTCCTGGGTACGGATGCCGCTGCGTTTGAATTTACAAAAAGTGACTTGGTGCTTCCCGGAGCTTCTGAAAACTCTTATGCAACGGGTGATTTGAACAAAGACAATAAAACGGATATTTTGATTATGGGCTTTAGTGGCAATTATCGTCGTAATATTTGTGGTTTTAATACGAATGCGTCTGTGAATGCTTCCACTCTTCCTGCCGCTCCCGCCAACCTCAACGCTGCAATAGATGGCAACAAAGTAACGTTCTCTTGGGATGCCCTTGTTGGCAGCAAGATAGGCGTTACCTACAATCTCTCGCTCCGCAACAAGACCACCGGCAAATGGATGTACAACCCCATGGCCAACCTCGAAACGGGCTGGCGCAAAGTGGGCGGTCGCATGGGCAATGTGTATGCCAACACTTCCTACACCCTCACCCTGCCCGACGGCGAGTATGAATGGACCGTGCAGGCCCTCAACGGAGCCTACCTCGGTGGAGCCTTTGCACCGGTCAAGACCTTTACCGTAGGCGAAGGACAAGGCACCCTTGTTGAAGAAGCCGTGACCCCGGCCCGTGTGTGGACGGCTGCCGACATGCTTGTGGTGAAAGGCGAACCGGCACAGGAACTGACCGTTGCCGTGTATGCTGTCAACGGAGCGAAAGTGTTGGAACAGATATGCACCGGACAGGCGGAAATAGCACTCGAACAAGGTGCCTGGCTGGTTGAAGTGCGCACCGGTGCTTGTGCACCTTACCGCACGAAGGTAATTATGCAGTAAGATTTCTGTAACAGAAAATCAAGGCAAGGAAGCCGTTGTCCGGGTCCGCATACAGGATGTTGCGGCATGGGGCGGTGGCTCCCTTTCCGTTTGAACCCCAATCGGTCATTGGATTTTGCATGGGTTTTTGCTTTTCTGACGAGGGAATTGTTGTTTCGTGTTGCAGGCTCATAGCGGGCTATGTGCCGAAAGACGGGACGACAAGGTACCGTCAGAAAACGAAAACCGGCAAAAAGTGCCGATGTGACAAGTGCAACGGCGACCGAACGTTCGAATGACCGATTGGGGTTGAAAACAAAAAAGGAAAAACCTCCGCACGCAATGTTGGCTGCCTGCGTACGGAATTTTGGCTGCGTGCTTGCGGAAAAATATTTTCCTGCCTGCGGAAAACAGGCGGGTAAGGCAATATAGCCGAACCTTGAAAGAACAACAGCTAGCGTGCGTCCGGCACGGTTTCCGGATAAACTGAAAACATGAAACAGTACAATGAACAAGCGTTTACTTTTTTCATGCCTGGGATGGATGGCGGTGGCAGGATGCCTGTCGGCCCAGACCTTGACCCAGACCCTTTATTTTGACTTCGGCAAGAGCGACGCCACCAACGGCAACACGACCGTCGGGGCCGATGCTAACGGCCATTACTGGAATAACATTGTGAGCGATGAGAGTGGTTCGCCCTCCACCAAGCCGGCCGGATACAGGGTCGAACTGGTGAACGGAGCGAACGAACCTACCGGCTTCGTGTTTGAAACTACCGAAGCCTTCCGTGCCAACGGACGAAAAAACGGAGGTCTGCTCAGCCCCTCGGCCGAACACTTGGGCGACCTGGCCGTGGCCACCACTACCGAAGACTATTTTTTCATTGAAAGCGGCCAGAACGACAAGGGGGCATTCCTTTTGCAAAACCTCGACCCCGGCAAAGCCTACAAGTTCTACGTGTTCGGCAGCCGTCAGGGCACCGACAACCGCACCGCTGTCTACTCCATTGGCGGACTGAACGGCAGTCACGGCACCCTGACAGCTACCGGAACGAACGGCCAGCCTACGAACGACCGCCATGTGTTCGAGTCGGGATACGTAGTGCCCCGCGCCAACGGTGAGATACTGTTCGAAGTGGGTATCCTCAGCGGAGGATTTGCCTACATCAACGCCATGAAGGTAGAGGAATACGAAGGATGGACCCTGCCCGAGGCCGTGAAGAAGTGCTACATTGACTTCGGCAAGAACAACGGCGGACTGGACGGACAGCTCACCCAAAGTCCCGATGCGAACGGCAACTACTGGAACAACATGTACAGCAACGGTGACGGTCCTACCCAGGAGCAGGCCGGAACGAAAATAGCCTTGATTTATTCGGACAACACGATGTCTCCCTATTCGGTCGAACTGGGAACCATGTTCGAGTTCAACGGTGTGCGCAACGGCGGACTCACTGACCCCGACCCTGCCTTGCTGGGCGACCTGGCCGTGGCCACCGCCACGCACGACTACCTGTTCCGCAGCGGCGACGGTGTGAAGTGTACCCTCCTTTTCAAGAACCTCGACAAGAACAAAATGTATCGCTTCCATGTGTTTGGAAGCCGCTATGAAGAGAACGGGAACCGCATCGGCCTGCTGACCTTCACCGGCTCGAACACCCTGACCGGCCTGCACCAGATGGGCGGGAAAGACCTTGGCGGAACCGGGGTGCACTGGAACACGGAGAACATTTTCGTGTCCGACCTGCTGGTGCCCGACACGGAAGGAACCATTACGCTCGACATGAAAGAGTGGAACGGCAATTTCGTCCACATCAATGCCTTGAAACTTGAAGAAATGGCCATTGCCGACTATGCCACTGCGCTGTCGGTGGAAAGGGCCGACGTGACCGTGTGTGGCGAAGTGCGGCAGATGACCGCGAAGTCCACGCCCGAAGGGGCCTTCTGTCCGGCTGTGGTGTGGAGCGTGGACAGCGAAGAGGTGGCGCAGATTACCGCCTCGGGCAAACTTTATCCGAAGCACGACGGCACCGTCACCGTGACGGCCACCGCCACTTTCCCCGATGGAACGAGCCTGAGCGCCTCGAAACAGCTGACCGTTGCCAACCAGCACACCGGTGACCATTCGCTCACCGTCATGGGCTCGTCTGTGCCCTACGGGCAGGGAGCCGATACCGGCAAGGGCTATGCCCAGCTGTTGGCCGCGTATCTGGCGCAGGACGCGCAGAACGCCTGGAGTACCGACAACGTATCTGTGCCCGGAAACAACACCACCGATGTGCTCAACCGTTGGGACAATGACCTGCTGCCCACCTGTAGCCGGTACGTGTATTACGGGCTTTCGCTCGGCAACGAAGGGGTGCACGAGAACGGACAGGTAGCCTTCAACAGCTGGCGCGACAATATGCTGCTGCTCATCGACAAGACCCGCGGACTGGACAAGGTGCCGGTCATTGGCAACAACTATGCCCGGGCCGACTTCAACGCGAGCGACTACAACTACGTGAAACAGCTGAACCTGCTTATCCACGAGTGGGATGTGCCGAGTGTCAACCTGTTGGGGGCCATTGACAACGGCAACGGACAGTGGGCCACGGGCTATCAGCAGGACAATGCCCATCCCAACACGGCCGGACATGCCGAAATGTTCTATGCCTTTGTACCTTCACTGTTCGATGCTCTGGCGGCTGGCAAGCCGCGTCCCGAACGGCTGGAAAGCGAGGGCATGCTGTTTGCCAATGACCCACAGGTGAATGTGCTGGAGTGGACTCCGGAAAATGTGCTGCACCCGTTTACGCTCACCTTCTCGTTCCGCACGGCGGAGGCCGGGGGCACGCTGGCCGCTTTTGACCTGGACGGAGGGGTGCGCGCACGTCTGACGCTCGACTCCGACGGACATGTGGCCTACGGCACGCTGAAATCGTCGGCCGCCCTCAATGACAACCAGTGGCACACTGTGAGCCTGACACACTACCATGCCTGGGGACGCACGTTCCTCTACGTGGACGGGGTGCGTCAGTCGGGCGAGGTGCAGGAGCGTCTGGCACCCGTTGCCTTCAGGTTGTGTTCGGAAGACGATGTGCTGAAGCAGGTCAGCCTGAGGGAACTTTACTTTCACCGCGCCGGCATGACAGCCGAAGAAATCAAGGCATTGCACCAGGGGCGGCTGTTGCAGTCGAGCCTCGAGATATACGCTCCGCTCGATGGCAGTGCCTCTGCTGATGCCGCAGTGGAAAACCGGGCGCAAAGCCTGAATGTGCTCACCTTGAGCCTGCGCGATGCCGATGAAACTTTGTTGCCGTCGGTGTCTGTCGCAACGGTTCGGGAAGTGACGGTCTATACGCTCACCGGCAGCCGGCTGATGAGCCTGCCGGGCAGTGAGTGGGAGGCAAGGCGGCATGAGTTGCCCGCCGGTCTGTATGTGCTGGGCCTGACCGACACGGACGGACAGACCGTCACCCGGAAAATGGTGGTGGAATGATTTCCCCGCCGTTATCGGCCGGCTTGGACCTTGTAATGACTAATTTGGGTTAAAATAATGGATATGAAAGGAAAGCAGTTTACATCGATGTTGTTTCCGGTGGCAGTGTGCGGCCTGTTGTTGCTGGCGGCTGCCTGTACGCGGAAACCCGAGGTGAGTGTGGCCTCCCTGTTGCAGGAAATGACCGACCGCAGCGCATTGGCCCGCTACCCCAATCCGGCCTGGCGTGCATACCAGGCAAGCAGTTACGACCGTGCTTCGGTGCGGCCCGACACGGCTTCGTGGTTTGCCAACTGGGACCGCAGCCAGTTTCTCCGTACCGACAGTGTGGACGGGCGGCGCGAGTTTGTCTTGCTCGACGCGGATGGTCCGGGAGCTGTGGTACGCTTTTGGGTCACGGTGGCCGACTATGGAGGCAAAGGCACCTTGCGGATTTATCTTGACCATGCCGCAGAGCCTGTCATCGAAGGGGAGGTGCTGAGTCTCATCAGTGGAGGCGTGCTGGCCGAGGCTCCTTTGTCGGCATCGGTGGCCGAGGCAACTCCTTATTTGCAGCGGGGGCATAACCTGTATTTGCCCGTTCCCTATGCCCGTCATTGCAAGATAACGTATGAAAGCCCGACGATAGTGCGGCCGGGAAAGGATTCGAAGGAATGTTTTTATTACAATATCGGTTACCGGACTTACGAGCCGGGCACCCGGGTCAGGACGTTTGCCCGGTCCGAGCTGGAAGCCTGCCGGGATTTGCAGAAGCAGGTGTGCGCACAGTTGCTTGAACCAACCGAACCGGAAGGCGGACGAACTGCCGGTTGCGACATGAAGAACCTGGCCGACGGTCCGCAACGGCTTGCGCTTGACGGTGCGGCGGCCATAAGCCGTCTTTCGGTCAGGCTGCAGGCTGAAAACCTGGAGCAGGCCCTGCGCTCCACGGTGTTGCGCATGACGTTTGATGGTGACGAAACGGTGTGGGTGCCGGTAGGCGATTTCTTCGGTACGGGCAACCGTCTGAAGCCTTACAGCACCTATTTCACCTCGGTGTCGGCCGATACGCTCTTCACCTGTCGCTGGGTGATGCCCTATCGTGACAGTTGCTCCGTGGTATTGGAAAATGTGCGGGGCGACCGGGTGAAGGCTTCGCTTGAAGTGACCACGGTGCCATGGCGGTGGGACGACCGCAGCATGCACTTCGGTGCCGGATGGACCGAGTACAACCATCTGTACACGGGGGCTACCCGCGACATGGAGGGCACCGCTGCGCAATGCGACCTCAACTTTGTGCGTTTGCAGGGAAAAGGCGTCTACGTGGGCGATGCGCTCACCTTGTTCAACTCCGTGGCCGACTGGTGGGGTGAAGGCGACGAAAAGATATATGTCGACAACGAACGTTTCCCTTCGCATTTCGGCACGGGGACCGAAGACTATTACGGCTATGCCTGGTGCATGCATCCGCCTTTCTCGCATCCGTTCATTGCCCAGCCCGATGGCTCGGGCGACACGCAGGTGGGGCACGTGGCGAATGTGCGTTTCCGTGCACTCGATGCCATTCCATTCACCACGTCGCTCGTTTTCGACATGGAAATGTGGCATTGGGCCAGCACGTACATAAACTATGCTCCCACCACATTCTGGTACATGATGCCCGGAGGAGCCGCCAACCGCAGTGCAGAACCTGAACAGGCTGCGTGCAAGGTGGCCCTGCACAAGAACGACCTGGTGCCCGACAGCCCCGGCGAGCAGGGTTTTATTGAAGGCGAATTCATGGAGACACGTCTCACGGGCGGGGTTGAAAAGTCGCAGTCGTTGCCGTTCATGAACTGGAGCAACGGGGCGCAGTGGTTCTGGCGCGATGCGGCTGTGGGTGACACGGCACGTGTGGCTTTCACGGTCGGACAGGCCGGTCGGTACATGCTGGATGTCCATTGCACGGTTGCCCCCGATTACGGGCGGTGCAAGGTGTTGCTCAACGGGAAAACCCTGAAAAACCGTCTCGACCTGTACGCGGAGCGTCTGCAAACCACCGTATGGCATGCGGGCCGGGTGCAGCTGAATGCCGGCCGCAATGAACTTGTGTTCGTGCAGTTGAAGCCCGACAAGCGTTCGGTGAACAACTTTATCGGCATCGACGGCATAGTTTTGAAGAAACAATCAAATAAATGAAACAAAATAACAAACCAATCAGACAATGAAACGAAACAAACTTACAGGAGTGATAGCATTGCTTATCACCATGAACGGCAACTTGTTTGCCGGTTGGACTCCCGAGAATGCCTCGGCGTCAGTTGCCTTGAAAGTGCCCGGCAATCCGGCACAGGAATATCCCCTGACTTACCGTCAGGCAGGCGAAAACCGTTACAATCTGGTGAGCGCGGAAGCCGATTTCCCGCTTTCCATTACGCAGCAGATTGAAACCAGCGGCACGGCCGACCGGCTGACCGTTACGCTTACGGCAAAGGAGAACGTGTATTTCAATTTCGCCCAACACCTGCAAAGCGACTTCGTGCACAACGATTGCCAGTTTTACCTGCCGGGTTTCTGGTATCGCCACAACCTGCGTTCGCCGAAAGAAGCTCCCTCGTTCCACACGTCCGACAGCTGGACTTTCCGTGAAGACCGCTTGAGCACGCCGCTCACCGGCATTTACGATGAAAAGACGCGTGAATATGTGACCGTGGTACGTGTCGACGACTTTGAAAGCGATGCGCTGACCACACACAAGGCCGGTGAGGTCATTGTGTCGGGCCGCACGTCAGTGGGCTATACAGGGTTTGAGAACGTGGAAGGCCGGGCCGCTTTGTCATTCGGATTTCCTTATCACGAAGCGCCTAAAACCTATATCCGCAAGCTGACGCTCGACCCCGAAGTCATGGCCTTTCAGAACCTGAAGAAAGGCGAAAGCCTGACACTGGTATGGGAAGTGAACAGAAGTACGGCGGCCGATTTCTCCGAATTCGTGGCCAAGGTGTGGGAATATTCATACGATTTGTACCGGCCGCAGGCAGTAGAGACTCCCTACACCCCCGAGGTCATGAAAGAAACCATGACCCATTATTTTACGGATGCCTATGTCGGTGACCATCCCTTGAAATACACCTCGGGCGTGCACCTGCGTACGGACGACTGTGTGAGCCGTGGCACGGCGGAAATCGGCTTCGTGGGGCGTGTGCTGCTCAATGCGTTCAATGCCCTCGAATACGGCGAACAGCACAACCGCCAAGACTTGGTGGACGAAAGCCGTGCCATTTTCGACAGCTACCTGGCCCATGGCTTTACCCCTTCGGGCTTCTTCCGCGAAGTGGTGTATTATCCGAAGAATGACGAAGAGCGCAACCTGAGCATCCGCCGCCAGTCCGAAGGCTTGTATGCCATGCTCTATTACCTGCAATATGAAAAGGCGCAAGGACGCAAGCATGCAGATTGGGAAGCCAAAGTCAAAAATATGCTCGACCGCATCCTGCTGTTGCAGAAAACGGACGGCAGCTTCCCCCGCAAGTTCCGCGACGACCTGACGGTGGTGGACAACAGCGGGGGCAGCACCCCTTCGGCCACGCCCATGCTGGTGCTGGCGTCGAAGTATTTCAAAAACAAGAAATACCTCGAAGCGGCGAAACATACGGCTGATTACCTGGAGTCGGAAATCATCTCCAAAGCAGATTATTTCTCTTCGACGCTCGACGCCAATTGCGAAGACAAAGAAGCGTCCTACTACGCCACTACCGCTTTGTATCACTTGGCGTTGGCGACGAAAGGTAAGGAAAACAGTCGCTATGCCGGCCTTGCCAAGCAGTCGGCTTATTTCTGCCTGTCGTGGTATTACCTGTGGGACGTTCCTTTCGCCGAAGGGCAGATGCTGGGTGACATAGGCTTGAAGACCCGCGGTTGGGGCAATGTTTCCGTAGAAAACAACCACATCGACGTTTATATCTTCGATTTCGCCACCATCCTCAAGTGGTTGTCGGCGCAGTATGAAGAGCCGCGTTTCGCTGCCTTTGCCGAGGTTATCACTACCTCCATGTGCCAGCTCCTGCCCCATGAGGGACACCTGTGCGGCATAGCCAAACCGGGCTATTATCCAGAAGTGGTGCAGCACACCAACTGGGACTACGGCAAGAACGGCAAAGGCTATTACAACGACATTTTCGCTCCCGGATGGACGGTGGCTTCCCTGTGGGAAATGCTCACGCCGGAACGGATACAGTTGTTCTTTAAATAAGTAGCGGGAAGCGAAAAGCAAGTAGCGGAAAGAACTTATTTTCAAGGTTTTATATCAACAGTGCTTCCCGCTTCTCGCTACCCGCTACTTGATTCGTTGTTCTACTGCAAGGAGAAATCTCCTAATAAGAGCGTACTATTGTCTATCGTAAGAAGTGATGTGTCAATTAATTTTATTCACTTACTTATGATAGATTACAATAATCATTAAATTTTTATTTATGAAAAAGAATTCTTTTAAAAGAAATATTTTAATAGCCGTTATTGCTTTGCTTAGTGTAGGGACTTATGCTCAGAATGAAATAGCTATTTCAAGTGCGGAAGAATTACAAAAGATAGGATGCGATGAGGCCTATCCGCTGACAGGAAGTTATTTTTTAACCGGGGAAATTGACCTTTCGGAAATTGACGAATGGATACCTATTGGGGCAAAGAGTGAAGTGGATGGAAATCCGGCAGCATTCGAAGGAGTATTTGACGGGAAAGGATATGCGATAAAAAATTTGAAAATATCGGCAGCCGGTGACTTAAAGGGACTTTTCGGTACCTTAACGAATGCAGTTGTCAAAAACTTGACGCTTGAGGTAAATATTAAAACACCCAACAGGCAAGTCGGTGCTGTGGCAGGTTCCATGCAAGGTGAAACACAGATAGAGAGAGTTTCCGTAAAAGGAAGCATTGAAGGACTTGAAAATGTGGGAGGCATCGTTGGTCGGGTGTATCACGATAATGCCTATGAGTTATACAACAAGATAAGGAACTGTGCCGTGGATGTGCATGTAAAGGCGACTACCGTGCAAGCCGGTGGTATTGCGGGGCGTACGAATAGCAGTCTGATAGTGGAGAATGTGTATGTGGCAGGAAAAATAGAAGCCGGGACAACAGCAGCATCCCAAAATGCGGCCGGGCTGGTGGCACTCATGACATACAATTTTGTCCAATTCTTTTCATCCGTAGTGGTGGCGGACGAAATAACAGGCGGGACTCCCAACCTCTTTTACAGCAACGAAGCCAAACGCTATCCCGAATACTTTGAGGATTTGTATGCCCGGAATGATATAAGTTTGACTTATTTTGACAACGATGCAAAAGGAGGCGGAGCGCAAATAGTGAGAAATGATATGCTCCTTGCCCCGGAACGTTTCCGGTCGCAGTCGTTTTACCAAGATACCTTGCTTTGGGATTTTGAAAATGTGTGGGTGATGGGTGATGATGGCCGTCCGGCTTTGCGGACGACGACGGGGGCGGAGCAAGTACGAACACGCGAAAAGGTGAAAGTTGCTTGCATAGGCAATAGCATTACGGAAAACTCGACGGTGGAATATGCGCAGAAATGGCCGTCGCACTTGCAGGAACTATTGGGGAAGGACGTTTGTGCCGTGAGGAATTACGGAACGGGCGGTACCTGTATGTTGAAAGAGGGAAATAACAGTTATTGGAATTTGCCTCGCTTGGGTTCGGTCAGAAGATGGGCACCCGATGTTGTCATCATCAAATTAGGCACCAATGACACGACGGACGACAACTGGGCTAAAATAGCGTCGTTTAAGCAAGATTATATTGATTTCATTAACTTGTTTAAGACTGCTAACCCGAATGTAAAAGTATATGTATGTTATCCGATACCGGTGATAAACCGGGCGGAGAAGGCGGCAAGGGTCAAAGCCTTGCTCCCTGTGGTAGACGAAGTTGCTGAGGCAACGGGAGCGACTGTGATTGACCTTTACAGTCCGTTTATTGGGAAGAAGAATTATTATGTGGATGATTTGCACCCGGGTGCTCAAGGCACTGCTCTCATTGCGACGCATGTCTATAATGCGTTGAATGCCGCTTATTGGGCAGAACATCCGGTAGCGGTGTCGACTGTCGAGGATTTGCGGAAGATAGGGAACGATTCGGCTTATCCGTTGAATGGAACGTATTATCTGACCAATGATATTGAATTGCCCGAAGGAATGGAGTGGATACCTATTGGAGCGAAAAGCGAAACGGATGGAGACCCGCAACGATTTAAAGGTGTGTTGGATGGAAAAGGTTATAGTATTAAAAATCTGAAGATATCGACCCAAGGAGCATTTAAGGGGCTTTTCGGACGTTTGCATCATGCGGTGGTTAAGGATTTGGATTTAGTGAATGTGGATATCAAGGGAACTTCTCCCGTGGGTGGTGTTGCTGGAGCTATGATTAGTGCAAGCCGGATAGAACGTGTTTCGGTGAGTGGTAATATAGAGGCTGAAACTGAAGCCGGTGGTATTGTAGGGCGTGTAGCAAGGGATTTGGAAAATACGGGCTACAATGCGGTTTACGATTGTTATGTTGCTGCGAATGTAAAAGCAACAAGTATGAGTACGAGCATGAATACTCCTTCTTGTGCAGGAGGCATTGCAGCGTTGATACATTCGAATACGGCGGACAGTATCAACTTGGCGAAGTTGGATGTGCAAAGAGTTTATGTTACAGGGTCGGTTGCTTCTGCACAAATGACGAATGTGGCAGGAAATGCGGCAGGGATATTGGCATTTACGGACAATAATCACTCTGTAAGGATGAGTGAAGTATTGGTGTTGGCTGATGAGATTACGGCTGCTACGCCCAATTGTTTTTACAGCCGCAGATTGCCCGCAGCTCCTAATAATAAGATAGAATATATGGACAGGTTGTATGTACGTGACGATTTAAAAATTACTTATTATCTGAATGATGGAGGAGTAGGGGCTTTGATTCCGGTGGACAAAATAGATACATTGCCTTTGAACACATTTAAGACAAAAGATTTTTATACGGAAAACCTGACTTGGGATTTTGATAACGTGTGGAGCATGGAGGAAGGAGAACTTCCGGTGTTGAGAAGATCGGATCAAGGAACATCCACCGGAATATCTGTTTCTGAGTCTTCGGAGCGGAATTGTGTGGTGACTGTTTCTACCGGGGTTTTGACAATTCGCCCGTTGTCATGTTTGTCTAAAGTGAACATATTCAGCCTTACCGGTTCTATGGTATATTCAGGTAGGGATATGGATACAGAAACAACTATAGCTTTACCGCAAGGAGCATATGTCTTGTGTTCCGTCGGGAATGGAAAAATTTATGTAGAAAAACTGATTGTAAAATAGTTAATCATGAAAAAGAAACATTATCTTCCGGTATTGGCTCCGCTCATGGCGGCACCGGCTGTTGCACAGCAGCAGGAAAAGCCGAATATCGTCGTTATTGTGGCCGACGACATGGGGACGAACGAAATAGGCTGCTACGGCGGACAGAACCTGGCCACGCCGAACATCGACCGGCTGGCCAGCGAAGGCATCCGCATGACCAACAACTATGCCTCCATGGCCATGAGCGTGCCCATTCGTGCCTCGCTCTACACGGGTCTTTACCCGGCACGCCACGGTTCGTACCAGAACCACAAGGCAACCTACAGCAACGTGAAGAGTGCGGCCCACTACATGGCCGACCTCGGCTAT
>CASEAJ010000108.1 GCA_949285425.1 uncultured Porphyromonadaceae bacterium | reverse complement strand
TTATGACCGTTCAAGCCTGCCACAAGCCTTGCAGGAGGCTGTCAAAAAATACTATAGAAGATGGAGCAACATACTATAGAAGATTGACCAACTTTCTATAGTATCTTTTGACAGCCTCCTGCAAGGCTTGTGGCAGGCTTGAGCGGACATAATGGCAGATGAAAAGCCTTGCAGGCGATACACTTCTCAGAGGGAGTACCCCGCAGGAGGGAGGGAGTACGAGGGCGAAGCTCCTGCTTTGCAAATGCGTGAAAAGAAGAACCTGTCTTTTGCAAGCGGGGACGCCTGATTTTAACTGCGACTATGGCAAGAGCTGTTGCCTGACTGAGAGGTGACGAAAGCAACGCAACGGATAGCCCTTTATGACACACTGTTGGAAAAATCTGCGTTTTGTTGTAAATGCAAAGCCGCTAAGACACAAAGGCACGATGTTCGTTCTTTGTGTCTTTGTGTTTAAAAGACAAGCTATAATTATAAACAGGCACTTGACAGACTTGTTGGAGAGGGGGGGGAGAGACCGTACCTGTCGGAACATTTCAGTAAGACACGGACAACTTTGCGCCAGCCGATGGAATGGCTGCAGACAATAGCACAAGACCCTTTTGGAAAAGTATGAGATAAAAATCGATTGCAAAATTATCGGAACAAACGAGCTGCAATTCTGATTTGGGTTCAATCACCTTTATACTGGAATATATTGCACCAAATGTATAATTTTTTTAAAAAGTGTTGCTTTTTAAAGGAAAGTCCGTAAATTTGAGCATTAGCATAGGGCGGAGTGATTATTGATAGCCAATATGAAATATTCGTTTTACTGTTTATAGAACCCACCTATATAGGAATCCTTATGCTTGTCTGTTAAGTTAACTTGTGAAATCTGAATAAATTAGAGATTATGGTACGAAAAACGAGTCTGTATGCTGTGATTTTGGTTTTTTTGTTTGGTGCTTGTGCGAAAGATAAGGATACATTTGGGCCTCAGGATGATGGAAAATTGACATTTAACATTGTTCATCCCCATTCGTTTACTCTTCGTTCGGCAGTTCAAGCAGATGAAAGCCGTGGAACCGATGATAGAATTGCTTTTTATCAATTTTCCAGAGAAGGTGTGTACGAACAATGTTATATTGTTGGTTATGCAGATGCCGTTTCTGTGGATGAAGAGAGTGGTATAAGAAGTTATGAGTTGGAACTAAGCTCATCGTCTACAGGAGAAAAAAGATTTGTTGTGGTTGAAGGAAAAGATGAAAGTATTCTGCCTGTCCTTGCCGAAACCGCTACGGTCGAAACATTGTTGAATCAGGAAACCGTTGATGAAAATGGCATTTTGAAGCCTCCATTCATAATGTCCAATGCATGGATGAATGGTTGTAGTTATTTGACTGTTCCCAATGTAGAGTCAGACGAAAATAAGGTCAGCGTAACATTGAAACGTAGAGTTGCCCGATTCGATTTGTTGAACGATCCTGCAGTATCAGGGGTTATTATAGACAAAGTTTATATCAAAAACCGTCGCACCCGTGGATTCATTGGCGATGTGAATGGATACGTGAATGATGTTGCGGCGGATGTGCTTGAGATTCCTGCATCGGAATTGGCTAATGGAGGGAAAAGTTTTTATTTGTATCCAACCCAATTGACCTCAACACGTGAACAGGATGAAGCTACGGTGATATGGGCTACTACCCGTTCGGCAACGACAGATGAAGAAGGACCTGCTTTGTATCTTGATCTGTCTTCTGATATTGATATAGAAGCAAATTATCTGTATCAGCTGAATACGAAGAATATCGCCGGTTCGGCCATTTTCGATATAACGGTACAGGAATGGCAAGACGGTTCCTCTATTGACTGGGTAACAACGGAAGATGGCGTTTCTGTAATGGATAAAAACGCCCAAATCATAGAAGGTACCGAAGTGAAAGGGAAATATGTGAAGATTACAAAAGATGCCACTTTCCCCTATGTGGTCAAGCAAGTGATAACCGACTTTAATGAAACCAATCTGGAGGCTGGTTACGACGGAAGCCTTCCTTCTTGGTTGACAATTTCTTCATCGACTGTGGCGATCGGTAGCGGATTCTATCGTCACGAGATTGTGTATACCGTAACTGAACGTCCGACCAATGATTACCAGTATGCCGTAACTTATTTGAAAGGACAGGTCGCCGATGAGAATATACTTACGTTTGGCTTTGTCAATCCTTATCCTGGTACTCCTTTACCATGCCTTTCATGGGGTGATTATCTGTATTCGCCTGTCCATGCCAAACAATCTACTTATCTGGTGCACAATAATGTGGATAAGGCTTATTTCTGTGGTGCCGAGGGATTCACTTTTGATACGGATATGTCATCAAAAGTAAACGATGTTGCTGTAAATCCATGTCCTGAGGGTTGGCGTACCTTGAACGATGATGAAGCGAAAAATTATATATTATGGGTCGGAAACCATTTGAAATCTCAGGTAGCTAATTCTGTATACACATACAGCTGGTTTGAAGAATCAGGAGAAGGGACAGATTTGCGTATCTTAGCTGGTTATCCGAAATCGGGTTCCCCTACCGAAAAAGATTTGGCTGTTTGGGGTACATGGCCAAATGTGGCATGGGTGAATATCAAATTACCGGATTTGAAAATTCAAGACCAAACCTTTGGAAACGAATGGAGTGTGGATGGTAAATATGGAATTCCTTATCGCTGTATCCGCGAGAAGGAAGGTTGGGAATGAGAATAAATAAGTGAACAGTTTTTATTATGAAGAAAAATTCATTTTGTTGGGCTTTGTTGTTCTGTGCCATTCTGCTTTCTGCGTGTGGAAAGGAAGATGTGGCCGGACAATCGTTTGAAGGTGGGGTCAAGAAAATGTCCTTTAACCTGAATTCTGTTGACGGAATAGGCTTGTTACCAGCCATAAATTCGGTTTCGTTGTCCGGAATGCAATGGAAACTATTTTGCTTTGATGATAAGTATCGTTATCAGTTTGAATGTAATGGTACGATAGAGGATGTATCGAGCGATTTGCAGGTGGATGTCCCTAAGGGGCAGATTTTCCGCTTTTTATTTTTGTTTGCAACAGATGCGGCAATGTTTCCAACACTGAGTTTGGGTGACACTTACTGGGACTTGCCGGCTTATGCTCCTTCTCTCCCTTTGGCCGATCCTATGGGCCTGCTTGTCAGCAAAGGAGGCGAGGATGGTACTATTCGTGTGGCAGCTTCTGTCTCAAAAGTTGCGGTTACACTGATTCCACGAGCAGTTAAAGTCATCATACAAAAGCATGAATCAGTCAGTCCGGATTTAGCGGTGAACGCAATTACTTTTCAAAATGCGGCTGTCGCTATTCCTTATGTTCAGATTGAACCACGTCGTTACAATGAATATCCCGAATTGCCCGATATTTTACGCTCAACATATTCTCAGGTTTTGTCTGGAGATGGCACGTGTTATATGCTTCCCGACATGTGTGGTGGGTCGTTTGCTACAAAAGCGGTTCTGAAAGTGACAGATCCCGTCTCTGGTGCATACGAATTGCAGGTGTCTGTACCTGTTGGGATGGCTTTGAATGCTGGAGCTGGAAAGACGTATTATATAGATGTGACATCCGACACAGAAGATGGACTTAATGCGACTTGGGCTACTCATACGCAACCTGCTACATTGAGAATAGCGACACAGAATCTCTGGGGAAAGAGTGCATCTGTTGTCCTTGACCATTTTAACCAAATAGATGTTGATGTGTTGTGTGCACAAGAATGTAGCGGTTTTTCTGATGCTGAAATACAAGCAAAGGGACTTTATATTCATTCACACACCAATAATGGACAAGGAAGATGCAGCATCATTTCCCGTTATCCTTTTACGGGTGTTACTCCGAATGGGTATGGGGTATATATTGATTTGGGAGATGGATTCACCGTTTTAGTGATGGATTGTCATGGCGCTTACAAGCCCTATGGTCCTTATCAATTGAATGGCATCGACTATGGCGGCTATCCTGCAACAACAGATGTAGATTATGTTGTAAAAGTCAATGCTGAAGCTCGTAAGGATATGGTTGATAAACTTCTGGAAGATGTAGCTTCGGCAACCACTCCGTTTGTCTCTATTTCTGGTGATTTTAATGAACCATCCTGGCTCGATTGGACGGAAGAAGCTGTAGAGGCAGGTTTGGCACCTTATGCCGTGCAATGGCCTACGACATTGGCTTTGTGGGAAGGTGGAATCAAAGGTGATGCTTATCGTACCTTGTATCCCGATCCGGTAGCAAATCCGGGATATACTTGGACTCCTTTCCCAAGTGCGCAGGATACAAAAGACCGGTTGGATATGACACTTTATATGGTATCTCCGAATACAACCGTGAAGAGTTGTCGGATTATAGGAGAAGATATTACCACTTCTGATATGGTCTTTTCTCCCTGGAAGTTTGACCATCGGGGATTGCGTACGGAGTTTGTTTACACAAGGTGATGATGACTCTCCGTTTGCGGCGGATTTTCAATCTGTCCGCTATTTATTATAAGGAATTGCAATCCGATGACTGATGTTTGTTGAAAGAAATGTACTTCGTTAGCGGATTGCAAACGCTGATAAAAGGAAAAGCCGAATGATAAATCCGGCTTGATGGAGAACACGCCGAACCCCTTCAATATGTCGACAAACATAAAATATTATGTGCCGGAGACCGTAACTTCCGCCTATCTTTGCATTTACGACATGCAGGGCAAGCAGTTGAAGCGAATCCCTCTCGGCCAACGGGGCGAGGGAGCGGAACTGATTTCCGCCTCGCAACTTGCCCCCGGCATGTACCTTTATGCCCTCATTGCCGACGGGCAGGAAGTGGATGTGAAACGTATGATATTCATGGAATAAAATTGAAACAAGGAGGTTTATTATGAGAAGAACATGCTTTTTATTTATTTATTTAATTTGTGTCTGTCAGAGCTATTCAGAAATTTATTTTCCCGAAGGAACCGTTTGGACGGAGGTCACTACGAACATCATGGATGACGCTTATTGCGACATAAATACCTATGAAGTGGGCGGTGATACGGTTATAAACGAAACTGTTTACCGAAAGGTGCTGCAAAACGGAACCGCTTTATATGCCTTGCGTGAACAGGACGAAAAGGTTTATTTAATGTCATTGGAACAAAAACAGGAAAGACTGGCCTATGACTTTGCGTGGGAAGTGGGTAAAACCCTTTATTTCCAATTCATGGAAGCGGCAGCAGATGAATACGAGCCCATGTGTGCCCTCGAGGAAATAAACCACGTGCAACTGATGGATGGTCAGTTTTATGATTATACCGAAGGATACATCAGAGGTATTGGGAGCGAATGCGGCATTTTTCAGCACATGCTGTTGCAACCGACCAATGGCAACCAAATCAGGTTGCTCTGCTTTTCCAGAAACGGCACGCTCATTTATAAAAACGGAGAATATACCGATTGTGCATCGTGCGAGAAAGTGGATACCCATCTATATGCAGCAGAAAGACCATTTTCGGTCAAGTTCATAAACAATGCTTTCTGTTTTTCATTTGATGAACAGCGTGAAAGACATTTGATTGTTTACAACTCTGTCGGACATGAAGTGTTCTCCTGCGACATAGGTGCTGAATCTTTCCTCCCGATGAACAATTTGGCCAAAGGCGTTTACCACTACCGGATAACAGGCCATGAAGTGTATGCCGGAACATTTATATGTTTGTGAGACAAATGATGAATGCAAATACACTTATGTAATTTTTTAGAAAGCACAAAACAAATAAAAAACGGAAAGACGCAAAGTGCAGCATGCTGCCGCTTTGCGTCTTTCCGTTTGTGCCTTCCCTGTCGAGGCGGGAAGGTGCATTTTGTATTTGTCAAATGTCTTTTTCGGCAATCAGGTATTCCGCTATCTGTACGGCGTTGAGGGCGGCTCCTTTTTTAATCTGGTCGCTTACGCACCAGAAGGTAAGCCCGTTGGGGTTGGCCAGGTCTTTGCGGATACGTCCTACGTGTACCGGGTCTTTGCCGGAGAGGAAGAGCGGCATGGGATACTGCTTTTCGGCGGGGTTGTCAATGACGACTACACCTTCGGCCGTTTCAAAGGCATGACGTGCTTCTTCTACGCTCACGGGACGTTCTGTCTCCAGCCAAATGCTTTCGGAGTGGGCACGCAAGGCCGGCACACGCACGCATGTGGCACTCACCATGATGTCCGAATGCATGATTTTGCGTGTCTCGTTGTACATTTTCATTTCTTCCTTTGTGTATCCGTTGTCCGTGAATACGTCGACTTGCGGAATGAGGTTGTAGGCCAACTGGTAGGCAAACTTCTTTACGGTAGGCTGTTCTCCGCGTGCTATTTGCTTGTATTGGTTTTCCAGTTCATCCATGGCGGCCGCACCGGCTCCGCTTGCTGCCTGATAGGTGGACACGTGCACGCTTTTGATGTGCGAGAGGTTTTCTATTGCTTTCAAGGCGACAACCATCTGTATGGTGGTGCAGTTGGGGTTGGCAATGATGCCGCGCGGACGTATCTTGGCATCGGCAGCGTTGACTTCGGGTACTACCAAAGGCACGTCGTTGTCCATGCGGAATGCGCTTGAGTTGTCAATCATGACGGCTCCGAAACGGGTAATGTCGTCGGCAAACTCTTTGGAAGTGCCTGCGCCTGCAGAGGTGAACACAATGTCGATGCCCTTGAAGTCATCGCCATGCTTCAGTTCTTTGACGGTGATTTTCTTTCCGCGATATTCGTAAACTCGTCCTGCACTGCGCGATGAACCGAACAGAAACAGTTCGGTCAGCGGGAAATCACGTTCGGCCAATACTCGCAGAAATTCCTGGCCTACTGCGCCACTGGCACCTACAATAGCTACTTTCATGTCGTTTTTTACTTTTATAGTTAAGTTTGTTTATCTTCGTCTTGTCCGGAAAAGCGAATAGATCCGGTTCCCTTTTGGGGAGTATGCTTTGTTTTGTTGCAAAAATGAACGCCGACAAGTTTGTTTATATACAGCTTTGTCGTATATTTGCTTAAATGTCTTGCAAAAATAAGTCATTTTCATAGAAATGTCGCACGGAATGAGAAAAATAACTTTGATTTTCTGTCTTTTTGGGGCTTTCCCCGTTTTCGGACAGGTGGATGAGCACTTCTCGGATGGTGACTTTACGCATAATCCGGCTTGGGAAGGGACGGAAGAATGCTTTGTGGTGAACAATGCCTTTCAGCTTCAGTCGGCTGCGGAGGCTGCTTCGAAATCGTTTCTGTTTACCCCATCGCGGGCTTTTGGTGATGCCACATGGGCGTGTTGGGTAAAGATAGATTATCCCACTTCGGCCTATAATTATGCGGCGTTTTATGTAGCTTCGGACCGGAACGATGATATAGATGCCTGTCGGGCTTATTATGTGAGAATAGGTGGTGCAAACGATGCGGTGTCGCTTTTCCTGCAACAGGGGGAAAAGAAGACGGAAATCATAAAAGGGCTTTCCGGGCGGCTTGGTGCAGAGACGGTTGAAGTCACGGTGAAGCTCACACGCGACCGCGAAGGGCGTTTCGAACTTTTCAGCCGTTTGCCCGATGAAATGGAATTTGTGTCCGAAGGGATGGCGGTCGATACGACCATCGGACAGTCGGAATACGTGGGACTTATGTATGCCAACTCGGGGACGACCGGCAGGCGGTATTTTTTCGATGACATCGTGGTTACCGGTTCTCCGACTGTTGACCGAACCGCTCCGCAGTGGCTTGCACTCGAAATGGGTGATGCGGGGGTGCTGCGCCTCGTTTTTTCCGAACCGATGGATTTCTCCAACGCCGCTTTTGAGGTGGATAACGGGGTAGGTGCTCCGTATGCACAATCGGTGTCGGGCGATAGCCGTTCCGTGGAACTGAGTTTTTCCTCTGCATTTGAGCAGGGAGTGATTTATACGATGAAAACGGATGGTTTGACCGACCGTGCCGGTAATGCCCTGCTTGAAACGGAGCGTGTGTTCGGTTATGCCGAAGCGGCGGAGCCGGGCGATGTGCTGTTGAATGAAGTGATGTTCAATCAGCCCGAAGGGTCGTGCGAGTATATAGAGGTCATAAATGTGTCCGGCAAGTTACTCGATGCGGCTAAGCTTGTCTTTACCACCCGAAAGGCCGATGGCACCTTGAATGCGGGTCATGCTCCTTCCGCTTCGTGCTTGCTGCCTCCGGGGGCCTGTGTGGCGGTAACTGAAGATGCCGAGTTGGTGCGGCGTCATCATGCTTGCCCGCCCGGGAGCCGTGTTGTGCCGATGAAATGGAGTGTTTTGAACAATGAGGAGGCTACGGTTGTGCTGACCGATGCGGAGAAGGCGGTGGTGTATGACGAACTGACTTACAGTGAAAGCTGGCATCATCCTTTGATACGCAATCCGAAAGGTGTTGCTTTGGAACGCATATCGCCCGATTTCATCACGCAAAGTGAGGATTCGTGGCATTCGGCTTCATCCGAAACGAACTACGGTACGCCGGGCTATCGGAACTCGCAGTACAGGGAAACGTTCGAGCCTGCCGTGGACGACAGTTTTGTGTGGCTGGAACCGGAGGCGTTCTCGCCCGACAATGATGGCTGGGAAGATGTGTGCATGATTCACTACCGCACCGATGAACCGGGTTATGCGGCCAATGTGCTTGTGTTCGATGCTCTGGGAGTGGAGGTGTGCCGGCTGGCCGACAACGATCTCCTTTCATCGGAAGGCACTTACGTTTGGGACGGTACGCTGGCCAATGGCACAAATGCGAATGCAGGGGTTTATGTGCTGTACTTTGAAATGTTCCACCCTCAAAAGGGCAGCCGCAAGGCTGTCAAGAAGCCGGTGGTGGTTTCGGGCCGATGAGACAAAGGTGGGTTGAGTGAATGACAGGACTGTATGTTATAGCTTTTTTCAGAGAGAAAAAATGACGATAAGACTTGCTTGTACAGATGATTTGGAGCGCATGATGGAACTTTACGGAGAAGCCCGGGAGTTTATGCGCGAACAGGGCAATTCGCATCAGTGGGTGGATGGTTATCCGTCCTTGCATTTGGTGTCGGACGATGTGGCCCGTCGGCATGCTTATGTGTGTACGGACGAACAGGGTCTTGTGCTGGGTGTGTTTTGCCTCATTCCGGGCGATGACCCTACCTATGCCCGCATAGAGGAGGGCGCCTGGCTGGATGATGCTCCTTACAGCACGGTGCACCGTCTGGCCACTGTCGGTGGCGGACGAGGTATCGGACGGTTTTGCCTGCAGTGGTGCCTGGAGCGGGTACGAAACCTCAGGGTTGATACTCACCGTGACAATGTCGTGATGAGACATCTGCTGGAAACCATGGCTTTCCGTCGTTGCGGTATCATCTATACCCACAACGGGACACCCCGCATAGCCTATCAGAAAGTGTTGTCGGCAAACGAACAAAACAGGAATATGGAAAAAACTCATGAGGTGCGCGGGCTTTCCTCGTCGTTGGTGCGTTACGTGGAGCAGGAGGTGTTGCCGCGTTACGCTTCGTTTGACAAGGCCCACCGGGAGGACCATGCCCGCAAGGTGATGGATGAAAGCATGAGATTGTCCGCCTTTTACGAGGTGGATGTAAACATGGTGTATGCCATAGCTGCCTATCACGATGTGGGCTTGTGTGAAGGACGTGAACTGCATCATCTGGTTTCGGGCCGCATGCTGCTGGCGGATGAACGTTTGCGTACCTGGTTCTCTGCGGACCAGTTGCAGGTGATGAAGGAGGCGGTAGAAGATCATCGTGCATCCAACCGTCACGCTCCGCGCAGCATTTATGGCAAGATTGTGGCCGAAGCCGACCGTGTCATCGACCCGCAGGTTACGTTGCGGCGTACGGTGCAATATGGCTTGGCAAACTGTCCGGAACTGGATGTCGAGGCGCAATATGTCCGTTTCCGGAAGCATCTGGTGGAAAAATATGCCGAAGGCGGCTACCTGCAGTTGTGGATTCCCGAGTCGGACAATGCCGGGAAACTGGCCGAGTTGCGTCGGCTGATAGGCGATGAAGACCGGCTTCGCACCGTGTTCGACGGTTTGTATGCCAGTGAACTGAAAGGCGGGTAGGGGGATATAAAAAAGGTATCCGTTTTTGTTTGTTCGGATACCTTTGTCAGTATAAGTCCTGTTTCGTTGTCTTTTGCTGTGGTGTCTCCTCAGTGATATCTTCCATAATAACAAATGCTTTTGCGGTTATCGGTTGTTTTGTGCTAGCAATGCAGCATTTGAATTATAGTAAGACAGGTTGATGATACGAAGATATTTCTTGTATTGTTCCTGGCTGAGGATTTTCTTTGCACTTCCCAAATTGTACTTGAACGCCCGTTCCAGTTTTTCGTTGTCTCCTCTTTGGATGGCGTTTTTGATTTCCACTTCTGTTACACTGAATACGTTTTTCAACTCGGCCGATTGATAACTGTCCATTTTCAGATATTTTACCAGTGAATTGAACACGTTTTCATTATTGCATTTCACAAACACTTCGCTTTTGGCAATGTCAACTGCGCTGGCGGTACTTACAGTAGCTATGGCCAGCATAACTAAAAACAACACTTTTTTCATAATCAATTCTTTTCTTTAATTAAACAATCTTTTTATACCTATTTATGAAACAAGACCTATCAGTAAACCAAAGAGCAAGCAAGGAATTTGTGTGTTTCATTTATAACCTCCTTGCTTGTTATAAATGTTTTTTAATTTCACGCTGCAAAATTATATGTTTTACAACATAAAATCACAATATAATAAGTTAATAAATGTTATCAGATGAATAAAACAAGCGAAAAAGTATGTTTTACAACATATTTTTGGAGGAAATTTACTGTTCTGATCCGAATCGGTCATTAGATTTTGCTTTTCTGACCGTAAAAAATGTCGACATGATAAGTGAAACGACGGCCGAACGTTCTAATGACCGCTTGGGATTTAAGCAGGACAAGGCAAGAAAGAACTGCTGTTTTTGCAATAAAAAAGAGGATGTGCGGAGTAGGAAATACCGGAACATCCTCGGAAAGACAAAAGACGTCTTTTGAATTAAGGAACGAGTCGCTCGCCCGAAGAGTGTTCGGGGTTCATCATGTTCCTTACGACATGTTCGGGTACTTTCAATATGCTTCCGTGACGTATGCCATTGGGCATGGATATTTGGTCGGAAATGTCTTCCCATGATTGTAGGTCGGCCGACCTCACGGCACCGAATTTTCCATCTCGATATTTGTCGAAATAAACTATCCAGTACTTGCCCATTCGGAGAGCTGTGGGGCCTTCGGCCCAGTAGTTTCCGGTGATGGGAGCCGACGGTTCCGAATATGGACCCGACAAATGTTCGGCATAGGCCACGCGGATGTTTTTTTGGGGAGGTACGAGTGTTTCATCCTTCAGGAACATGACGTAGCGTCCGTTTTCGGGCACGATACTCGCATCGATGACGTTGAAGCCGTGGTCATACAACATTTGGGTTTGCGAGAAAGTACGGAAGTCTTTGGTGGTGATGTAATAAATGCGATGATTGTAGCCGTTTTCGCTTTCTTGTGAACGGTCGCTGAAACGTCCGGTGACAGTAGAAGACCAGTAAATCATGTATTCTCCGCTTGAGGAGTCGAATGTTATTTCCGGAGCCCAACAGTTGCGCACGCCATCTTCGTGAGCCATGACAGGGATGTATTTTTGTTCGGACCAGTTGAGCAGGTCTTCAGAAGAAGCATAGCCAATGCCTTTTTCTGCCCAGCTTACGGTCCATACCATGTGATAGCGTCCATCTCCTCCCAGGATGATGCAAGGATCTCTCATTAGTTTGTCGCTCAATTCAGGTTTCAGAAAACTGTGTTCGCTCAGGTCTTTCCAATGGTAGCCATCTTCACTGTATGCGAAATGCAGTCCATCTTCTCCGTTTCCCTTGAAGTAAGAAAAAAGGTACATGTCTTTTTCGGTGCAGGATGCCAGCAGGCATATCGTTGCCAGACAAAGAAATAATGTTCTCATTTTGATAAAAAGGATTGAATGTTTATGTTCCAAAATCAGTTTTTGCCTCTGTAAGGCAGGCAAAAGTAATGATTTTGTCCCGTATAATAAACTAGCTCAAATCTGCACCGTGTTGTTGTAAAAAGATCGGAAGGTTCTTTCATGCCCATTGCCGATACGGCATGAGCGGAAAATGGCCTTATTGTTCATATTGTTTCAAGGCCTGTTTTAGCTTTCCGATAATTTCTTTTCGTAGCCATTCGGGCGACAATACTTCTATGTCGCTGCAGTGTGAGAGTATTTCCTGCTGAAAATCGTAGGTGGGACGGATGCGATATTCGAATATGGCGTAGTCTTCTCCAGTTTCCACTTCATGTTGTGAGTGATGCAGAGGAAGGCTGCGGAGATATTGTTGCTGGTTGTTGCGGACTTTTAGCCTCACAGTTTCCACCCGGATGTTTTCATTGGTGATGACGCCGAAAATGTCGTGAAAATAGGCTTGTGGGTCAAAGTCGCTTGGGTAGTTGAAAGGAATGTCGGTGGTGTACAGGTTGCGTATGCGGTCAAGAGCATAGATGCGCAGGCTGTTGTAATAAGGACTACGTGCGACCATATACCAGCGTTGGTGGAACACCTTCAGGCAGTAGGGTTCGGCTTCGAATATGTTTGGTTGCTTACGCCAGTAGCTTTGATAAGTGATTTCGAGTGTCCGTTTATCGCGCATGGCCTCAATGATGGAAGTGAGGTAAACTTGTCCGGAGGGGATTTCCTCGAACAGGATGCGCCGTTTCAGATGATGACTTTCGTTTATCAGATTGTTTACGGCGAAGGTGTTGAGCAACCAGGTACGCACACCTCCTTGTTTCATGTCATCGGCATTCTCGATGTAGTATTTATTTCCATTCTTTTTGTCACATCCGATATTGATGTCGAACAAGTCTTCTATGGCGTTTTTGTGGTGGTGGAAAGTTCGGTGGGGTATTTCTTCCCCTCCGCTCATTTCTGTACGCAGCCATCGCTTGTTGATTTCTTTAAAAGAGATTTTTCCGCTTCGGTAGATGGTGTCTACCAGCCAAATGTAGCGGTTGAACAAGTCTTTTGCCATGATGTTTCCGGTGTTTGTTGTTTGTTTGTTCAAAGATAATGCAAGTGAGCGCAAAAACAATCAAGCTTGTTTGAATAGCTTTTGCCGAGTGCCGCTTATATAATGGGTCATTTGCTATGTTGCGCTTTACAATATTGCTCTTGCTATCCAGGCGCAGGCTTCGGCATCGGCCAGGGCGTGATGGTGCTGTGTGAGATCGTATCCGCAACGAGCGGCCACGGTGTGCAGTTGGTGGTTGGGCAGTTCGTGTCCAAATGTACGCCGTGATGCCCGGCAGGTACAGTGGAATACGTAGTCGTTGGGATACTCCATTCCGTAGGTTCGGAATGTTGCCCGCAGGCAACTCTCGTCGAACGGGCTGTTGTGCGCGACAAGCGGCAGACCAGTTATGTGTGGGGCAATGTCCGACCACACTTCGGGAAAGAGTGGGGCGTGGTCCGTGTCCTCACGGGTCAGCCCATGCACTTGCGTGTTCCAATCGCAGTAATAATTCGGGCAGGGGCGGACGAGGCTATACAGTCTGTCGGTTATTTGTCCTCCGCGCACCACGACTACTCCTATGCTGCATACGCTGGAGCGTTCGTTGTTGGCGGTCTCGAAGTCTATGGCTGCAAAATCGGTCATGTTGTCTTTTTTTGAGAAGGTATGTTTATTTGCAGAAGAATGGGTTTGTTCATGCTTCCTCCATCGTTGATGATAGCCGCATTTACGTATGTAATGTTTTCTGATATTCGGTAGCCGTAACCGGCATGTACGTGACCGAACAGGCAGTATGAAGGCTGGATGTGTCGGATGTGTCGGGAAAGCAATTCACTTCCGTAATGTGCCGATATGCCTTCCATGCCCGACTCATCGAGCATGCCTAGCGGAGGCAGGTGCGAGATGAGTATATCCATGTTGGATGGAATGGAGTGTATCAGGCTGTCTTCGAAGCCTTCGATGAAGAACGGAAGTCCGTAGAAGTGCACTCCCTCGATGGTGATGCCTGAGTTGGCAAGCAGGTGGCAGTTCGGGTCCAGTCCTTCGACCGTTGCCCCGTGCAGGCATACATCGTGGTTGCCGGGTACAAACAGTTTGTGGCGGTAGGGTAACTCACAGAGCCACTGCAAAAAGTCCAAAGTTTCCTCTTCCGTACCATATTCGGTGCAGTCGCCACAATGTACCAGCACGTCTGCTTCCGGCAGTCGACTTAATCGGCGGTGAGCGTTGTGTGTGTCTGACAAGCAAAGGATAGTCTGTATCATGTTTTGTGGGGATTTATATATGTTTTGTTTTATCTGTAAATCTATTCTGCAGCTTTGAAGTTGAACATGGGTTTTATGTTGGCTATTATGTCCACGATGTCGTGGATATTTTCCCGAATTTCTTCGGCTGGTTTGTATGCCATGGGCGATTCGTCCTTGGTGTCCTCTTATTAAGCATATCTTGAAGGTGGATTACGATTTCATGAAACTTTTGTTTTGTACTTTTGATTGCATCCGTATCATTTTGTTTTAAGTCTGATGTACAAAATCAGAGCGTTCCTGTATTTGAAATATTTCACAGAAAAAACGCATATTTCGTATGGGTAACCACTATTTTAAGAAATCAGGATATTTTTTGAGGAATTGCTCATAATGCCACATAACCCACTCGTAAAACTTAGCATGACTTATCTTCTGTATACGTGGATGGGGCGAATAGATCACTAACACATTTTTTGTCTTGTCAAAATAGACATTTTGGTCTATGCATTCCAGGTCTTCCTTTTTATAGAGTGTGTTCAGTGCAAAATTATATTGAGGCCCTCCACAACAGACAATAATATTAGGTTCAAGAATGGCTATTTCTTTCAACAGGAAATCTTTGTACTTGTTAATATATATATCCATTACTTTGTCTTTCACCGATGTGCCGCCACTTTGCTTTTTTGTTTCAATAAAAGCAAATGGGACTTCATTAAAACATTTCACAGCCTCTTTCTCGTCAATGGCCCCAAAGTCAGTCACATTATAAGTAAATCCATAAAGCAATAAAGCTAACCTTTTTAGAAATACAGAGCTTGCTTCTCTGTTACGTTTTGCCCAAGGATGTTCATCCGGCAACACCAACCAATTGCGTGTATCATCGCCTCCTCCATTCGGTTGGTCTTTCACCAGAAACATAACTTTCTTGACAGACTTTTCCCATAATTCATTTACATCTGCATGAAGTTTGCGCATTAAACCGTCTTTTGAAATTACGCCATCTCCGTTGGCAATGCTTTGGGCTTCCCATTCCTTGAATAGTTCGTCCAGTTGTTCATTGTAATTTTTCATTTTCATGATTTTTTAATTCTACTGTCTACTTTGAGGGAGACAGTACATGATTGTTTTTAACGTGAGTTTGATCTAAAAATAAAATTATTTTATTGGATATAAGGAATATAAAGTATTAAGTTTATAGTGAAGGGAATAATATTTAAACGATTGCTACTATGCTCTCATAATCCAAAGTTACAGATATTTATTGTATGGCATGATTTTTACAAGGAATTTTTGTCGTTGCAGGAAAATATAAGATTGAAGACAAGAAAGAGAATTATGGCAACAAGCCCGGTCGCATGAACGATGCGGAAATTGTGTTGATTCTCATTCTGTTTCATTCCGGTGGTTTCATTACAAATACGCAGTCTGCTATCACTGCACATTGTTTCTTTGACAAGAAACCCGCCATTGATATAAATTTGTCAATGACGGGCAACTTGCTATGTTCCAATCTTACATTGAACTCACGCTTTTTTACTTTTTAGGTACAAATGCATAGGTTTTGTTGCTGCTGGAGATTACTTTAGCTTCACCACCCAAAGCTCTTGCTGCATTTTGTAATTCAGCTAAATTTGCATAAGTCTGAACGTTACCGTTCGGAAAATTTAAAGAATACATGATATAATAATGTTTTTATTTCATCCTCCGGCTTCGCAAGGACGAAGGTTATTAATTATTGACAGAAAACACAAAGCCGGACATTTGTCTTTTACCTGCTTCCCGGGTTGGCAAGCCAAAGCAAATGTGTGTTTCTGTTGTTGATTTGTTCACACAAAAAAAGGACACAGCCCCCACTTTCCCTTATTTCTTCGGTAAGGCTCTGGTAAAGCCCGGAATCAAAAATAATGAAAAAGCAGTCTGCGCCCTTGGTCGGGTACAAACATGCCAGACTTATTATTTTCAGATTCCTTGTTGAAATTTACCAGATTTAACCGAATCAAATAATCGTCTGCACGTAATGCAATATGTCTAAATCAAAATGGGAGTGTCTGTTTCGTTCTTTCTCGTTTAGTATTATGTTACTTCCGCAAAGGTATGTAAAATAATTGGAAAGTTCTTGACAACAGTTGAAAAACATATCGCAGACTGCCGCTTGCGTGTACCTGGGGACAAAAGTATCATGCAAGAGTGCCGAAACGTGGCACAGGGTTGCATAAACACATAAAAACAGACTGAGGGCGATGGGTTGCCGTCCGTCGCTGAGGAAGGTATAAAAAACAACACCCCGGCAGGAAGATTCCTGCCGGGGTGTTTGTGTGAAAAATCATGCGTTGTGGCTTAGCAAGACAGTTTGTTGTCTGAGCCGAGTACGTTGATGATTTTGTGTTTGTACAGTTTTTCCATGTTGTCGCGGGCCGGACCGAGGTATTTGCGCGGGTCGAATTCGGCCGGTTTTTCTACGAACACTTTACGGATGGCAGCGGTCATGGCCAGACGAGAGTCAGAGTCGATGTTGATTTTGCAAACGGCTGACTTGGCGGCTTTGCGCAACCATTCTTCCGGAATACCGATAGCGGCTTTCAATGCGCCTCCGTATTTGTTGATGGTTTCAACTTCTTCCTGGGGCACTGAAGACGAACCGTGGAGTACGATGGGGAATCCCGGGAGTTTTTCCATTACGGCGTCCAATACGTCGAATGCCAATGGAGGGGGAACCATGCGGCCGGTCTGCGGGTCGATGGTGCACTGTTCGGGAGTGAACTTGTAAGCTCCGTGAGAAGTACCGATGGAGATAGCCAGCGAGTCGCAACCGGTGCGGGTAGCGAAGTCAATTACTTCTTCGGGGTTGGTGTAAGTGTGGTGTTCGGCCGATACTTCGTCTTCCACACCGGCCAATACGCCGAGTTCGCCTTCAACGGTTACATCGAACTGGTGGGCATATTCAACCACTTTCTTGGTCAAAGCCACGTTTTCTTCATAAGGCAGGTGCGAACCGTCGATCATGACTGAAGAGAAACCCATGTCAATGCATGATTTGCACAGTTCGAAGCTGTCGCCGTGGTCGAGGTGCAGCACGATTTCGGGTTTTTCGCAACCCAGTTCTTTGGCATATTCTACAGCGCCTTGAGCCATGTAGCGCAGCAATGTGGCGTTGGCATATTGGCGTGCGCCCTTGGATACTTGCAGGATGACCGGAGATTTAGTTTCTACCGCTGCTTTGATGATGGCCTGCATCTGTTCCATGTTGTTGAAGTTGAATGCAGGGATGGCATAGCCGCCTTTAATGGCTTTTGCAAACATTTCTCTTGTGTTTACAAGCCCTAAGTCTTTGTAGTTTACCATAATTGTTGATGTTTAAGTTTGATAAATCAAGACTGCAAAGTTAGTGTTTTTTGTGGATAAAGAAAACAGGGAGTGAAAATTATGAGATTGTGGGGATGATAGGAGCGAGGAGCGGGTAGTGAGTAGCGGGACTCTCTCCACAACCATCGGAGCTTGACGAGGGGTGGATAATATGGTATGTCTCAGCATAATCAAACTGAAAACTTTGTTTTCGTTTGCTTCTGCTTTCGACTTTCGCTATATTTGCGGAGCCGGTTATGCTTGCATGCGGTGCATGTGGTGTTTTTATGCGCATGATGTTATCGTCCCACGAATGTGGGACACGCGTCTCACATATATGGGACACGTGTCCCACGGCCGTGATACACGTGTCCCACGGCTGTGGGACGATAACTTTATGCGGCTGGAACCGAAAGACCATCGGCATGAACCGGTTTTTGCGTTTGGATTGGAATATTTATAATGAAGGACGGCGATTCCGGTTGTGACGTGTGGCATGCCGGTTTGTCTTGTCCTTAAAACGTTTGTCATTATGTACGATTTGGGAATTATCGGAGGGGGTCCTGCCGGATACACGGCGGCGGAACATGCTGCAAAACTGGGACTCAAAGTCGTTTTGTTTGAAAAAGACGAAGTGGGAGGGGTGTGCCTCAACGAAGGATGCATTCCTACCAAAACGTTGTTGTACAGCGCCAAACTCTATGACCATGCGCGTCATGCCTCGAAGTACGGTGTGACGGTGGATGGCGTTGCGGTGGACTATGGCAAGGTGGTGGCGCGCAAGAACAAGGTGGTGCGCAAGCTGGTGGCCGGTGTGCGTGCCCGCCTGAATCATGAGAACATAACCGTGGTCAAGGGCGAGGCGTTTGTTGCGGGGCGCGAGGAAAAGGAACTCAAGGTGGAATGTGGCGGCGAATCCTACCTCATGCGGAATATGATGGTGTGTACGGGTTCGTCCAACGTGGTGCCGCCCATTCCGGGCATTGACAGCGACCGGGTGTGGAGCAGCCGGGAGGCCCTGGCGGCAAAGGAACGTCCGGCAAGCGTGGCCATCATTGGCGGCGGTGTCATAGGCATGGAGTTCGCTTCGCTTTACAACACCTTGGGCACGCAGGTGACGGTGATTGAAATGCAGGATGAGATTTTGGGAAACATGGATCGCGAAATAAGCCGCATGTTGCGTGAAGAACTGGAGAAAAAGGGCGTGGTGTTCCATTTGCAGAGCCGGGTGCTGGAGTTGAAGGAGGAGGACCTGCTGTTTGAAAAAGGCGGTGAGGTGCAGGCTGTGCAGGCCGAGCGGGTGCTGCTCAGTGTAGGCCGGCGTCCCAATACCGTCGGTTTCGGACTGGAATCGCTCGGACTGGAAAAGACCCGCAACGGCGGCATTGTGGTGGATGAACACATGCGTACGTCCGACCAGAATGTGTTTGCCGTGGGCGATGTCACCGGTTTTTCCATGCTGGCGCATACGGCTGTGCGCGAGGCGGAGGTGGCGGTGAACCATATCCGTGGAGAGTATGACTCCATGTCGTACCGGGCCATCCCGGGGGTGGTGTACACCCTTCCCGAAGTGGCGGGAGTGGGCGAAACGGAAGAGAGCCTGGCGGGCAAGGATGTGAAATACGAGGCATTGCGTCTGCCCATGACTTATTCGGGACGGTTTGTGGCCGAGAACGAAGGGGCGAACGGCTTGTGCAAGATACTGGTGGGCGAGGATGACCGCATACTCGGCGTGCACATGCTGGGCAATCCGTCATCCGAAATCATAACGACTGCCACCCTGGCAGTGGAACAGGAACTGACGGTGGAAAAATGGTTGCGTTGTGTGTTCCCCCACCCGTCGGTGAGCGAAATATTGAAGGAAACTTTGGGCACATTTGAAGGGGATGACTTATGAACCGGCGTCTGAAAAGTTTCGTTTATGCTTTTCGTGGCATAGGAAAGGCGGTGGCCACACAGCCCAACATGCGCATTCATGTGGTGGTGGCGGTTGTGGTGACGGTGGCCGGTTTTGTCTTTGACCTGACGGTGTTGGAGTGGGGGCTTTGCCTGTTGTGCTTCGGCCTGGTCATGGGTGCCGAACTGTTCAATTCGGCTTTGGAAAGTGTGGTCGACCTGGTGTCGCCCGATTATAACAAACTGGCCGGCGACGCAAAAGACATGGCCGCCGGGGCTGTTCTGGTGTGTGCCATCATCTCCGTATGCATCGGCCTGCTTGTTTTTCTTCCGAAAGTGTGTGAATGGTTCAAGTGAAAGGGGAAAGTTTGTATGTGTGACCGGACCGGAATAAAGACCGATGGAGTATGGGTTGGCTGAAGGATGTGTTTCATCTGATGTATCCCGATGTGTGTGCGGCTTGCGGCCATGTGCTGGTGCGGCATGAGCAGTGTGTCTGTCTGTCCTGTCTGCATGCCTTTCCGCAGACGGGGTTCCATACCTATACGGGCAATGAAGTGGAGAAACTTTTTTGGGGAAAGGTAGCGGTGGAACGTGGCACGGCCTTTTTCTTTTATGAAAAGGATTCGGCTTTGCAAAGGGCGTTCTATTGTCTGAAATATCGGGGAGAGAAACACATCGGTCATGTGTTGGGAAAACACGCAGGTGCGGTGCTGGCCGATTCGGCTTTTTTCGACGATGTGGACCTGATTGTGCCGGTTCCGCTTCATCCGAAGAAGCAGGCGCGTAGAGGCTATAACCAGAGTGAGTGGATAGGCAGGGGGCTTTCGGAAATGCTGAAAAAGCCGATGGAAACGCAGGCTTTGGTGCGCGAAGTGGAAAACGAGTCGCAAACGAAAAAGTCGGTGTTCGAGCGTTACAAGAACATGGAACATGCCTTTGCGGTGAGTCAACCCCATGTCTTTGCCGGAAAACATGTGCTGCTTGTCGACGATGTGTTGACAACCGGCTCGACCATGGAGGCTTGCATACAGGCCTTGCTGCAGGTGCCGGGAGTGAAGGTAAGCGTGTTTGCGCTGGCAGTGGCGCATTGAGTGTGAGAACAAACAAAACCATAATATGAAAAAAACGTTATTCAAAACAAGTGTTATGATGGCATTGGCCGTAGCGGCCGCTTCTTGTGGCGGCGGAAAACAAGCCGGTGATGCAGTTATCGGCAAGCATAGCCCGAAAGTGGAAAACGGGCTGATGACTCCTGAATTGCTTTGGCAGTTCGGACGGATTGGAACGGTGAACGTTTCGCCCGATGGGCGGAAGGTGGTCTACACGGTGAGCTATTACAGTGTGCCCGAAAACAAAAGCAATTCGGAAATTTTCGTCATGAATACGGATGGTTCGGGCAAACGGCAGCTGACCCGGTCGGCCTTTCAGGAAGTGGCTCCGCGCTGGATGAACGACAGTGAACACATAGCCTTTCTCAGCAATGAAAGCGGCAGTATGCAGATGTGGCAAATGAAGGCGGATGGAAGCGGACGCAGGCAACTCACCGACCGTGCGGGAGGCATGAACGACTTCGTGTTCTCGCCCGATGAATCGAAGGTGCTGTTTGTGGCCGATGTGAAATATGGCGAACGGACAGCCGATGTGTATCCCGATTTGCCGAAGGCGAGCGGACGGGTCATTGACGACCTGATGTTCCGTCACTGGGATGAATGGATGGAGTCGGTGCCTCATCCTTTTGTGGCCGACTTCGATGTGCAGAACGGGCTTGCCCATGAAAAGGACCTGCTGGAAGGCGAACCGTACGAAAGTCCGTTGAAGCCGTTCGGAGGTATTGAACAACTGGCCTGGAGCACCGATGGCAAGACGATAGCCTATACCTGTAAGAAGAAAACCGGTAAGGACTATGCCTTGTCTACCAACTCGGATATCTATTTTTATTCGTTGGAAACGGGAAAAACAAGCAATGTGACCGAAGGCAACATGGGTTATGACACCAATCCCGTATTTTCGCCCGACGGACGTTGGATGGCTTGGGAAAGCATGGAACGCGATGGCTATGAGTCGGACAAGAACCGTTTGTTCCTGCTCGACCTGCAATCGGGTGCGAAGCGCGACCTTTCCGCTTCCTTCCCGGAAAGTGTGCATGGGTTGCAGTGGACGGTAGACAGCCGTTCCATCTATTTTACGGCCTGTGTAAAGGCGGTTACCCATGTGTATCGGGCCGATGTAGAGAGTGGCGACATAGCGCAAATTACCGATGGGGCGTATGATTATCTGTCGGTCGTTCCGGCCGGAGATGTACTTGTTGCCACCCGTCAGTCCATGAGCGAACCTACCGAGATTTATGCGGTTGATCCGCACAACGGAAAAGCCGTAAACTTGTCGCTTGAAAACAAGCACATGCTCGACCAGATGACGATGGGACGGGTGGAAGAACGTTGGATTGAAACGACCGACGGCAAACAAATGCTGACTTGGGTGGCCTATCCGCCTCACTTTGACCCGAGCAGGAAATATCCGGCCATCCTGTTTTGCCAGGGAGGACCGCAGAGTCCGGTGAGCCAGTTCTGGTCGTATCGCTGGAACGTTCAGATGATGGCGGCCAAGGGCTATATCGTGGTGCTGCCCAACCGCAGGGGCGTGCCAGGTTTCGGCATGGAGTGGCTGGAGCAGATCAGCGGTGACTACGGCGGACAGAACATGAAGGATTATCTTTCGGCCATGGATGCGGTGGCGGCCGAACCGTATGTGGACGAAGACCGTCTGGGTTGTGTGGGAGCCAGTTACGGAGGCTATTCCGTGTATTGGCTGGCCGGACACCATGAAAAGCGTTTCAAGGCTTTCATAGCACATAACGGCATGTTCAATTTCTATCAGAAGTATCTTACGACCGAAGAGACCTTTTTTGCCAACTGGGACTTGGGCGGTGCTTATTGGGAAAAGGACAATGCCGTGGCGCAACGCTCCTATGCCAATTCGCCGCACTGGTTTGTCGACAAATGGGATACACCTATTCTTGTCATTGTCGGAGAAAAGGATTACCGCATTCCCTACACCCAAGGGCTGGGGGCATTTACGGCTGCCAAACTGCGGGGCATTCCGGCCGAACTGCTTGTCTTCCCCGATGAGAACCATTGGGTACTGCAACCGCAGAATGGCATTCTGTGGCAGCGTACGTTCTTCGGTTGGCTGGACAAGTGGCTGAAATGATATAGGTGTTATGAATTATTCAATCATGCAGTATATGAGAAAAATGCTGTTCCTTTTTTGCCTTGTATGCCTGGCGTTGCCAGGTGTACAGGCGCAGGACCTCATCACCTTGCGCGATGGCACGGACATAGAAGGTAAGGTGTTGCAGGTAAGTCCTGATGAAATAAAGTACAAGCGGGCCGATAATCCGGATGGACCGCTGTTCGTTCTTTCGGTTGAGGAGGTGTTGATGGTGCGCTATGCCAACGGAGCTAACCAGGTGTTTGAGCGTCCTGTTTCGCCTATGGATTTGTATCAGGGTGTGGATTACGGTACTTCCGGTGTAGTGGTACGCGGTATGAGCTATCGTGATTACAAGGACCTTTATTCTCCTTCGTCGTATGTGCGCCTGCCGGGTGACCCTTATATACCAGCTCTCAGTGGTGTGTGTTCATGGCTCATTCCCGGCCTGGGGCAGATGCTGTGCGATGAAGTGGGGCGCGGATTTGCTTATCTCGGCGGTTCGGCCGGCTGTTTTTTGCTGATGGTTTCCGGTGCTGCAATTAGTGCCGAGTCTCCGGGTGTCGGTCTGACTTTGGTTACAGCCAGCACATTCGGCATGCTGGCGATAGATATTTGCTCCATAGTCGATGCGGTGCGTGTGGCCAAAATAAAGAACATGTACGAACAGGACCTGCGCCGGCAGGCAGCTTCCGTGCTCGATGTGAAATTGCAGCCTTACGTGTCGACCGTTTCCACAGGTTTGTCGCGTACGCCTGTAGCCGGACTTTCGCTGGCAGTGGCGTTTTAGGAATGTGCTTTATCAATCATTCAATCATGCAGTGTATGAAAAAAATGCTGTTCCTTTTTTGCCTTGTATGCCTGGCTTTGCCGGGTGTGCAGGCGCAGGACCTCATCACCTTGCGCGATGGCACGGACATAGAGGGTAAGGTGTTGCAGGTAAGTCCTGATGAAATAAAGTACAAGCGGGCCGATAATTCGGATGGACCGCTGTTCGTTCTTCCGGTTGAGGAGGTATTGATGGTGCGTTATGCCAATGGAACCAGCCAGATGTTTGAGCAATCCACTTTGCCTACGGAATGGGATGTGCAGCCTGGTATGCGTTATCGTGATTATAAGAACTTGTATAAGCCATTGATTTGTCCCAAATATCCACATAATCCGGCTCTTTGTGGAATATGTTCTTATTTCATTCCCGGATTGGGGCAGGTGATAGCAGGTGAAATAAATCGCGGTTTGGCTTTCTTTGGTGGGGCTATGGGATGCATTATGCTTATGGGGGTTGGTTTTGGAATGGGCAATGATGAGGGCAATTTGTTATCTGTTTTGGGTACTATGGGGTGGATGACCATAGAAATTTGTGCTGTTTCCGATGCCATTCGTGTGGCCAAGATAAAGAACATGTACGAACAGGACCTGCGCCGGCAGGCAGCTTCCGTACTCGATGTGAAATTACAGCCTTACGTGTCGATGGTTTCCACTGCTTTGTCGCGTACGCCTGTAGCCGGACTTTCGCTGGCAGTGGCGTTTTAGAGCATGCAATTTGATAAAACAAAAGCGTTCCGATGGACTTGAGTCCGTATCGGAACGCTTTTGTTTTATGTGAGGACCGATTGGGTTTATTTCTGCGGTACGTACACTTCCAACAGGGTACATGCTTGTGAAGGAAGCAGTTTCACTTCGTTGATTTCGGCTGGAATCATGACGGTTTCGCCCGCTTTCACTGGTGTTTTCTCACCGTTTGACACAATGTCGAACGTACCTTCAAGGCACATGTAGGCAACGAATGAATCGATGGCAGCATAGTCACGCACAACCTCCCGGTCGAAGTGGAGCCAGTTGGTGGTGAAATAATCGCTTGTAACCAGCGGCACTACTTCGTTCAGTTTCGGTTCATAGGTGGTCTTGGGCTCGCGGCTTGCTGCGAAATTGATGACATCCAAGGCCTGTGCCACATGCAGTTCGCGTTCGTTGCCGTTGGCGTCTTTGCGTTTGTAGTCGTAAATGCGGTAAGTTATGTCGCTCGATTGTTGGATTTCGGCTACGACAACCCCTTTGCCGATGGCATGTACCAGACCTGCCGGGATGAAAAACACATCGCCTTTTTTGACCGGAACCTTCTGAAGCAGGTTTTCCACTTCTCCGTTTTCTACGGCGGCACTGTATTCCTCTTTCGATGAATCATTTTTGAAACCGATGATCAGTTCGGCTCCCGGTTCAGCGTCCACCACATACCACATTTCGGTCTTCCCGAATGAATTGTGACGTGCCTTGGCAGTTTCATCGTTCGGATGTACCTGGATGGAAAGGAAGTCGTTGGCGTCGATGAGCTTGAAAAGCAGCGGGAAGGAGAGTCCGTACTGTTCGAAAACTTTTTCTCCCACCAGGTCGCCCATGTATGTTTCTATGAGTTCGGTCAGGTTGTTCCCTGCCAAAAAGCCGTTGGATACGACAGATTCGTCACCTTCATACCCCGACAGCTCCCAGCTTTCGCCCAGGCAGTCGGAAGTGGTCGGTTTGTCAAACAATGTTTTCAGTTTTGTCCCGCCCCAGATTTTATCTTTCAGGATGGGTGTAAATTTTAAAGGATAGAGCATGGTGTCCTGCGTTTGTTAATGTGTTGAAAAAACAATCGGAACAAGGAAAAACAAGTGTTCTGAACCTGTGTTTTCCGTGTCCCGATGTTGGTTGTTTATGTGAGTTTTATTCTTCTGAAGATTTTTTTTCTGCCCGTTGCTGTGCGAGTTTGGTTTCCCAGGCCCATGCACTTTTCAACGTGTCTTCAACCGTTTCTTCAGCTTTCCAGCCCAATACGTTGTTGGCGTATGTCGGGTCGGCCCACACCTGTTCGATATCGCCTTCGCGGCGTCCGACAAACTGATGAGGTACGGCTACACCGTTTACCTTTTCGAAAGTCTTGATGATTTCGAGCACCGAGAGTCCGCGGCCTGTTCCGAGGTTGAATATTTCAACTGCTTTCTCGGCTTTTTCTTCCAAAAGGCGTTTTACGGCAATGACGTGTGCCTTGGCCAAGTCTACTACGTTGATATAGTCGCGGATACATGTACCGTCGGGGGTGTTGTAGTCGCTGCCGAACACTTTCAGTTCCTTGCGAAGGCCTATGGCAGTTTGTGTGACAAACGGCAACAGGTTGTTGGGCACTCCGTTGGGCAACTCACCTATTTCTGCACTCGGATGCGCTCCTATCGGGTTGAAGTAGCGCAGGATGATGCTGCGGTAGAATGAGTTTGAGTGGGCCGTGTCCTGAATGATTTCCTCGCATATCTGCTTGGTGTTGCCATAGGGCGACAAGGCAGGTTTGATAGGAGCATTTTCCGTTACCGGCAGTTCATCGGGCTGTCCGTACACCGTACACGAGGAAGAGAAAACGAAGTTTTTCACCTTGTGTATGGGCATCAGTTGCTGCAGGTTGATGAGCGAAGTGAGGTTGTTGCGATAATACATCAACGGTTTTTCCACCGATTCGCCCACTGCCTTGCTGGCGGCAAAGTGAATGATGGCGTCAATGCCCGGATGTTTTTCGAACATGCGGTCGAGTGCCACGTAGTCAACACAGTCAATGTTTTCGAAAACGGGACGGATGCCGGTTATTTTTTCAATGCCGTTCAGCACGTCAATGTTCGAATTGGACAGGTTGTCGACAATGATGACTTCAAAGCCGGCTTTCTGCAACTCGACAACGGTGTGTGAACCTATATAGCCGGTTCCGCCGGTTACTAAAATTTTTGCCATGATAGAAACAGGTTATTATTTGAACAATTTTTCCGGATAATCTCCCTTGCGAATGAGTTCGTTGATTTTGAGAACCACTTGCGGACGGTCTTCTGCATAGGTTACGCCGAACCATTTGCTTGGGGTGTCGAGCACTTTGCACGTAGCCTTTCCTTCGACAATGAGGTTGTTGACCACCAGCGGGATGTAGAATTCCGATTTCAGTTTGTCGCCTTCAGTGGCCAGGAATTCCTTGAACGCTTTCAAAGAATAGTCGAAGTAGTCGGGTGTGAATCCCCACATGTTCATTGATACCGGTGTGTTGGCTTCAATGGCCACATCTTCACCGTTTTCATCGGCATAGTATATAATGCCGTTCTTTTCTTCAATCGAGGTGCGTTCCACTACGTTTTGCAGGTAGTTGTTGTCGTCAACCACGCATACGCCGCGGCTTACCGAACCGCTTTCCGACAGGGTGTTGCCCACACGGTAGCCCACCATGCAGTATGTGTTTTGCTTGTTTTCCACGCTGCGGAGAAAATCGGCCAATACGGCAAACGATTCTTTTCCGTAGAAGTCATCGGCGTTGATGACTGCAAACGGTTCATGAATAACATCTTTTCCCATTAAAACAGCATGATTGGTACCCCATGGCTTTGCACGTTCGGGGTTGTAGGACGAGCCTTCGGGTACATCGGTGATGTCTTGGAACACGACTTCGACATCGATAATGTTTTTGAACTTCTCAACTACAATGGAACGGAAATCATCTTCAAAACTTTTGCGGATGACAAAAACGATTTTTCCAAATCCGGCCCGGATGGCATCGTATATGGAATAATCCATGATTGTTTCACCGTTCGGACCGAGTCCGTCAAGTTGTTTCAAACCGCCGTAACGGCTTCCCATTCCAGCTGCCAATACGAATAATGTAGGTTTCATAAAGTCTGATAATTTAATGAATGTGCAAAATTAAGGATTTAGTTTTGAAAAAAGAAATTATATCACTTTTAATGACTTCCATGATTGAAAACTTCTTCCGGAACGGTTTTGAAAAGTACGTTTGCAGGTTGTTCTTGAAAAAAGTTTGATATTTTTTTTCGAAAAGGCATTGAAAAATCAAGAAAATATCTATCTTTGCAAGCCGTTACGAATGACTCCGTAGCTCAGCTGGTAGAGCAACAGACTCTTAATCTGTGGGTCGAGGGTTCGAGCCCCTCTGGGGTCACAGCAGAAAGCCTCCGCAAGCATTGCTTGCGGAGGCTTTCTTGTTTCTTCATTTCACGGTGTTTCCTGAATTTTCTACACATGTGTCGTGTGTTTATGCCAATAAAGTTCTCTTTTCACATAGGTGAAAAGAACGTCCCACGTATGTGGGACGATAACTTTGACGGCATAAAAAGGAAATATCGTACTGGTGGCCACACAAAACCTTTGTCCTGAACTCACGCAGGTACTGAAAACAGGAATATAGTATCGTTTTGTTTTTAACCCAAATCGGTCATTAGATTTTGTATTGGTTTTTGCTTTTCTGACGAGTGATTTGTCGTTCCGTGTTGCAGGCTCATAGCCCGCTATGAGCCGAAAGACGGGACGACAAGGCACCGTCAGAAAACGAAAACCGGCAAAAAGTGCCGACGTAACAAGTGTAACGACGGCCGAACGTTCTAATGACCGATTTGGGTTGAATGCGAATCAGTAGCAGCATATGCGTACGCAAAGACGAAAAAGTTTTTCTCTTGTCCTTTAGTGACGATGAAAAAATAAGTAGGGTGTTCAGTTTCACGTTCTGGTTTTCATTCATTTTTGTTTGCTGCAATTGCTCACGCCCCGTTGGGGCTTACTGCCTTTTGCCGAAAACTCATTCATAGGGCGATGCCCTATGCTATAAGCTGCAAGCCTTTCAGGCTTGTTCCATACTTGCACGGCATTGCCGGAACATGACAGAACCTCTGTCACAAAAGCCCGAAGGGCTGTAAGCGCACTTGAATTTCCAATAAATATTTTTACATTTGCCGCATAAATTAAAGAGAGGTAACTGTTTAGTGACGATGAGAGAAAGAAAAAAAGAAGTGAGGCGACTTGTTTTTCATCGTCACTTGCATTATTTACGTGAGTTCGGTATAAGGATAAGAATATTTCATTGTATATTAGCCGTATAACGACAACTATCGTGCCCGTGTGAATGCGGGCCGAGAAAAGTCGGCTGAAGTTACATGGTCGGAAACAAGTTCAGGGAAAAGGGGAATGTCATCGGTCCGTCTGCACGATGTCGTGTGTCCATGCGCATAAAGTTCTTTTTTCACCTATGTGAAAAAAGCTTTTCACCTATGTGAAAAATATGTTTCACCTATGTGAAAAAAGCTTTTCACCTATGTGAAAAAAGAAGATGATGCTGTTGGATGTACGACATGATGCTGTCGGACGCACGAAACCTTTATCACGAACTCACGTATTATTTGGAACATGACAGGAAACAAAACTGCGGCAACGGCCGGATGAAATGCAAGAAGAATAACAACATCAATAGTTAAAATCTGTATGGAAAGAAAATTAGTTACAATTGTTTTTGCCCTGTTTGCGGCAGCAAGCACATGGGCATACGATTTCAAAGCCGGTGATTTGTACTACAACATTACCGACGAAAGCGCTAAGACCGTGGCAGTGACGTACGAAGATTACTATAGTTCAAACAATTACACTTCCCTGTCCGGCGCGGTAACCATTCCCGAAACCGTAAGCTACAACAGCACGACTTACAGCGTGACAAGCATTGGAGGCGAGGCGTTCAAAGGCTGCTCCGTACTCACGCAAGTGACCATTCCCAACAGCGTGACAAGCATTGGAAACTCGGCGTTCCGCAGATGCTCCGCACTCACGCAAGTGACCATTCCCAACAGCGTGACAAGCATTGGAAACGAGGTGTTCTACAGCTGCTCCGCACTCACGCAAGTAACCATAGGCAACAGCGTGACAAGCATTGGAAGCTCGGCGTTCGAATACTGCCTCGCACTCGCTTCTGTTCGTTGTGAGGCTACTACACCGCCTACATTGGGAAGCAATTGCTTTTATAACACTTCTATCATATTGGTCTTTATCCCCACAGGCACCAAAGACGCCTACACGGCAGCATGGGGTAGCAGCTATACCTATGTAGAAGGAGAAGGCGTGGAACTGACCGTACATGTGGAAACACCGGGAGGATTGACGGAAGCCATTGTTGCGAAAGACTATATACCGGCTGCTGTCAATAGACTGACCGTTACAGGCACACTGAACGAAACGGACTTCAGCATCATCAAAAACAATATGACAAGTCTATACGATTTGGACATTTCCGGAATCACCAACACCACATTGTCCGAGGCGGTCTTTTCCGGAAAGAAAACCTTGTTGCAGATAGATTTGCCCACACAGCTCACGGCCATACCAGCTAACGCATTCCAGTCTTGCCCTATCTCCTCCATTACCATACCCAACAGCGTGACAAGCATTGGAGACGATGCGTTCTCTGACTGCTCCAAACTCACGCAAGTGACCATAGGCAACAGCGTGACAAGCATTGGAGACGATGCGTTCTCTGACTGCTCCAAACTCACGCAAGTGAACATACCCAACAGCGTGACAAGCATTGGAAACTCGGCGTTCCGCAGATGCTCCGCACTCACGCAAGTGAGCATTCCCAACAGCGTGACAAGCATTGGAGGCTGGGCGTTCTACGGCTGCTCCGCACTCACGCAAGTGACCATACCCAACAGCGTGACAAGCATTGGAGGCCTAGTATTCAGGAACTGCTCCGCACTCACTTCCGTTATTATCGGCAACCACGTGGAAGCTATCAGTTATGATGCTTTCGGAGAGTGCACCAGCCTTGACACCATTACCTGCCTGGGAGGCAACCCGCCTGCGGTAAGCCAGAGCTTTGAAACCATAAACCCAAAAATCTGCAAACTCTATGTGCCCAAAACAGCACTTGTAGATTATATCCAGGATACCGTATGGGGTGCTTTCTCGAACATGAAAGGCATAGACGTACCTACGGAAACTTATATGCTTAACCTGCGGATAGGACAAGGCGGCAGCATCAGCCATAATGGCAATGTATATACGGCAAACAGCGCCATAGAGGTGCAGCCCGAAGCCACCACTACCTTGCAAATACAAGCCACCCCGGGTTATGAAATCGGCAGCGTCATCTTCAACGGCACGGACTATACCGCACAAGTCAGCGAAGACGGCACGCTTACATTGCCTGCCCTCACGGCTAATGCCACCCTGCAAGTCAGCTTCACGCAACAAAGCTACACCGTAGCCTATTATTTTGTCGGAAGCAATGGTTATTTCTTCACCACGGTGAATTACGGTGAAACCTTCTGTTGCCACGCCGCAGCTGCCGAAGGTAAGAATATCGTATCCATCACCCTGAACGGCACGGATATTACCGGCCAATTGGGAACTGACGGTTTGTTGCAAATCGAAAATATCACGGAAGACTGCACGCTTATCATCAGCACGGATGCAGGACAGGCCACGGAAGTCGGCGACACACGGCAGGATGCCTCTTTCCGCACATGGCAAAGCAACGGTGAGGTATTTGTGGAGCATACGCAGGGCATGACCGGTGTGGCACTCTACGATGCGAACGGCCGCCTGCTTCATCAGACGGAAACCAATGGTTATGGTGTGCTGCGCATGGCAGCCCCGGGTAAGATACACATCGTGCGTGCCACTTATGCGGATGGTACTACCGCCAGCCGGAAGGTAATGTAAAAACTCGGATGGGTTGTTCAATTCCTATTTACTATTTAACAGACAATTAGCATTCAAATAATTATGAAAAGAAAATTTGATGAAATCTGTGTTTGTGTTGCCTTGTTTATAATCGGTCTGTCCGCTGTATCGTGCTCGGAAGAAGACATGACAAACTATGCGACAGTGGGGACTTTTGGTGAAATTGCCACAGACCGCACCTTTATCGGTACCCACCAATGGTTCACGGTGACCGTATCATATCAGTCGGGAGAAAATGTAGCATTGGAAGAACTGTTGTTCTCCACAGATGGTGGACTTGGATATTCCGTAGCACCGGAAAATGGCAAACTATCTGTTTTGGTCCATTTTACACAACCGGGGAAACATACGCTGAAATTCTCCGCACGTTACGGAGGGGTGTTCAAGGATGGCTATGACCGGAACATAGAAGTGACCAGAGAAATAGAAGTCGCCGCATCGGATATAAGATGCCATTTTTGGAAGGAAACGAGGGAGGAAACCTTACGTAATCTCGCATATTATAGCACGATGAAAGAGCTGGAAAACAGCTCCGGCCTGAGCATTGCCGAAAAGGATGTTTACGGCAGTATAGACTATTCAAGCGAGGCCCACATGGATGGTACATTGCCCTCAGCCTCATTACATGACCTCCAAGCTGACAGATTTGTATACTATAGGTTTGATATGAATAATTGTCTGAACGAAATACAGTATTATTGCGTTCCCAAAAATCAAGCTGAAAACAAGTATGTGCAAAATTTTTATAGCCGTATCCGCTATTTGAAAAGCGATTATGACTTCGATGCATGTATGTATAATTCTGCCGATATAGATCTGACCCAGGAAGAAAAGTCGAACGTGGAGGCTTTACTTGCGAAAATAAACAATGGTGAGGTTGTTGAAGATACCGATGGTGGAATCGGCAGTCTTATGAAAAGCAACGGCCTTGTGTTGCTGTCCACATTCAAGTCCAAAGATGGCAAAACGAGCGGTACGATAGGCACATATTATGACAAAGAACGTGGAGAATTTGCCGTCCTTGTCGGCTTCAAACCGTATGGAGAATAAGAAAAAGCAGGTTGTAAAATGGTCGGACACCTGACGGCATGGCGGGAAAACACTACTAGTTGCATGACAAAAAACTATAGAATCTGAATCGGGAAACCATAATAAAATGCTATATGGAAAATTACGGAAAGAAAGCTTTTGCGGCGTTGTGCTTGGGAACAATGCTGTTTTCGCAGCCGGTCGCTGCGCAATCGGATTATGTGCCTGCTCCGGAAAACTTGAAGGCACGGCAGGAGTTTGTTGACAACAAGTTCGGGGTGTTTTTGCATTGGGGCTTTTACAGTCTCTTCGGCCAGGGTGAATGGTATTTGCAGACGGGCGAACTTGATGGTCATGAATATGCCAAGGCGGCATCAGCCTTTTATCCGTCGCACTTCGATGCTGCGGAATGGGTGTCGGCCATAAAGGGGGCAGGTGCAAAGTATATCTGCATCACTACCCGTCATCATGATGGTTTTTCGATGTTCGACACAAAGTATTCCGACTACAACATTGTGGATGCTACGCCTTTCGGCCGCGATGTGATAAAGGAACTGGCCGATGAATGTCAAAAACAGGGTATCAAGCTGCATCTTTATTATTCGCATCTCGACTGGATGCGCGAAGATTATTATCCGCTTGGAAAAACCGGACACAAGACAGGGCGGAAAAGTCACGGCGAATGGGATACATACTATGCATTCATGAACAACCAGCTGACCGAACTGCTTACCAACTACGGACCGATTGGTGCCATATGGTTTGATGGCATGTGGGACCAGCCGGATGATTTCGACTGGCGGCTCGATGAACAGTATGCCCTTATTCACAGTCTTCAGCCGGCTTGCCTCATAGGCAACAACCATCACAAGAAACCCAATCCGGGCGAGGATTTCCAGATGTTCGAACGTGACCTGCCCGGCGAAAACAAGGCGGGATACTCTTCTGGCAGTGAAATAGGAAATTTGCCGCTTGAAACCTGTGAAACTATGAACGGAACGTGGGGATACAGGGTAGGCGACTTGGCATACAAGTCGGTGTCCGAACTGGTGCGGCTGCTGGTCAGGTCGGCCGGAAAGGGAGCCAACCTGCTCATGAACATAGGCCCCCAGCCCAACGGTGAACTGCCTGCCGCGGCACTTGAACGCCTGAAAGGCATGGGCGAGTGGCTGTCGACATACGGTGAAACCGTGTATGGAACGACTGCCGGCGACGTGATGACGGCAGAGTGGGGTACCACTACTCGTCGAGGCAATACGCTTTATGTACACATACTGGCCGATAAAATGCCCGAAATGATTGTGCTTCCGCTGAAAGACAAGGTACAGCGGGCTGTGTTGTTCGGTACGGACCAGAAAGTGGAACGCGAGCATGTGCAGGGTGGTGTCGTGCTGCACACTGCAGGGCTTGAGCCTTCCATTGACCGCATCATAACGCTCACGCTGAAGTGATTAGTAGCAGTTAAAATAATGTCGTTCTGTAATAGGGGTTTTAGTGTGCTCTAAATCAAGTGATAGGCTAATGTGACATTAGGGATGTTTTTCTTTGGCACTATAAAATATTTTGTGTAAATGGAAATACGGGATTCAGAAATGAGTCTCGTATTTTTTATTTTATACATTTGCAAAATGAAGAAGATTATGAAAGAAAAGAATCAAGTAGTGTCCGATGAGGTATTAAGCAAGGAGTTCCTTAGCCAGTTCAAGACAGAAGCCGATGTAAGCAAGTTTCTGAAACAGTTGCATGCCCAGGTGCTGGAGAAGATGCTTGAAGGAGAAATGGATGCCCATTTGGGCTATGAAAAGAATTCCGTGGCCGGTAACAATAGTGGTAATTCACGTAATGGCAGCTATCCGAAGAAAATCCAGACCGAACATGGAGAAGCTGTCATCTCTATACCCCGTGATCGTAACGGCCAGTT
>CASEAJ010000107.1 GCA_949285425.1 uncultured Porphyromonadaceae bacterium | reverse complement strand
GGTTGATAGATATGAATGCGGTTCTCGTGCAAAAATATCGGTCTTCGGTTTTTTATGCACCTGCTTTGCGTTGTCTTAATAAGATAGGATGCCGCTCGGTATCGTCAAATTTGAAAACACCATTTTCATTTGCCTCAGCTCTTGCCTTTTATTATCTTTGTAGAATATATGCGGAACATGGATACAGTAGACAAAAAATATAAGGTAACGGTTGTCGTTCCTCTCTATCGGGCTTCGATGTCGGAACTCGAACAGGTTTCTTTCAACCGTCTGTTTGAAATTCTGGGCGGACACCGTATCGTTGTCGTAAAACCCCGCTCGCTTGATTTGACATCGTTGCTGGCCGGATATAAGGTAGACGCTATTGAGAGCTTTGACGACGCTTATTTTGCGGGAATTCCGGGGTATAACCGGTTGATGATGTCGGAGGAATTTTATTCTCGGTTTGCTTCCTCGGAATATGTGCTGATTTATCAGCTGGATGCCTATGTGTTCCGCGATGAACTGTTGGAGTGGTGCGGCAGGGGATATGACTATATCGGTGCTCCCTGGCCGGTACGTCCGATTTACAAAACGCCGCTCTATCGTTTGGCTTCGTGGCTGAAGAAAAAATATTGCGATGCCACGGGCCGTCCTAATCGCCAGATTACGCGCGGAAAGGTAGGGAATGGTGGTTTTTCATTGCGTAAGATCGACAGCCATCTGCGTGCCGTCACACAGTTACACGATGTTGTCCGTCATTTTCTGACCGTCAAGCGCCATCATACGTTCAATGAGGACGTATTTTTCAGCGTAGAGGTCAACAAGCACGGATTGGGATTCCGTTATCCTGACGTGAGCGAAGCGATGCAATTTGCATTCGACAAATATCCGTCGATGTGCTACAAGTGGAACGGGCGGCATCTGCCATTCGGATGTCATTCATGGTACAAGCGCAAAATGAAACGGTTCTGGTTGCCCATCATACTCGACGGTAAAATGCCGGAGTAGGGTGGTTTGGTACAGGTTTAATGTTGAGAAAATGAAGGTTTATCCATTTGTCGACGTTGTGAAGTTTGTTTTGTGCTTTCTCGTCATAGCCATACATTGTAACTCCTATAGCTTGATTCCCGAAAAACTTTGTGAACTTGCGGTTCCGTTGTTTTTTGTGTTTTCTGGATTCTTCATTTTCCCCAAAGTGGTCTCACAAGGAGTGTATGATAGTTCTGTGTGGCGTTATGTATTGAAACTATTACGGCTCTATTTGACATATACCATCGTCTTTTTTCCGCTTGCTATCTATGGGTTTATTCATTCAGATACGCCTTTCATACAGGCATTATATCGTTATATCAGAAACTTTCTTTTGATTGGCTCCCAGTATTATTCTTGGCATTTATGGTATGTGCTAGCTACGATTGTGGCAGTGTCTTTGATTGCTCTTTTGTCACGAAAATGGAAATTGGAGGCAGTCTTTGTTTTCGCGGTTGTCCTTTCTGCATTGGGCCTGTTGCTAGATATGCTGAAAGCAGCCCCCTCCGGTAATAGTATGGTCGACGGATTGGTGTCTATGTATTTTCGTTTGTTTTTCACCGTTCGTAACGGATTTTTCTGGGGTTTGCTGTATGTCAGTACTGGGATGCTCATTCGCAAATACGAAGCATTTCTCATATGTCGTTATCGGATAGTGTCTGCATTGCTGCTTGTAGCAGTTGTCTTCTATATTAGGGATATCATGACAACGAAGAGCCTTGTTGTTTGTCTTTCCGGAAGCCTATGCTTCCTACCGGCTTTAAACCGGCTTGTTAATCCTGATATCAGTAAAACGCTACGGCAGGTCAGTGTGTTGGTCTTTTTCTTTCATTTGTACTTTTGTTTTTTGTTTGTCGAAGTGCTTTCTTTGGATTCTACAGTTGCTTTCTTTGCCGTATCAGTCTCTTCTGTCGCATTCGCTGCTCTGTTGCTGTATCTGATAAGATGGCCGCGTTTCCATTGGCTTCGGTTTTTCTTAGCGTAAAAAATAGGCTGTGCGTGGATGTTGTCCCAGCACAGCCTGAACCCTAAAAATAAAAATGAAACAATGTCGCTTTTAGCTGTTCTCTTTCAGCAGACCGAGGCGGTAAGCGGCAAGAAGTTTTTCCAGGTCGTTGATTTGTGTAATCAGTTCCTTTCCCTTGTCGGTGTCTTTCACCATCAGTCGCTGGCTGTTGAATTCAACGAGGAACGTATTCGACTTGATGTCGAGTCCTTCCTCAATCGCCTTCTGCCGTGATTCGAACGGTTCGTGCTGAACGAGCTGCAATGCGCGCGAGTGGAACACCAGCGTGTAGCCTGCGATACCTGTTTCCGGCTGATAGGCCTTGGAGAATCCTCCGTCGATGACGAGCAACTTACCGTTGGCTTTAATCGGCTGTTCGCCTTTGATTGTCTTTACCGGGACATGTCCGTTAATGATGTGCGAGTGTTCGCTTGTAATTCCGAATTCGCGGAGAATGTTGTCGCATATGTCTTCACGGTCACGGAGCGTGTAGTAGTAGCCTTTTTCTTCTCGGTGCAGTTTCTTGTCGGCAATGAAATAGCGTTCGAATGTCGCCATTTTGTTCTTGTCGAACAGTGGGGAATCAGGTCCGCACCATAGATACCATGCGTAGTCGAGTGCAAAGGCCTTTTCCGGCGAGTCGTTGTCGTCGAAATAAGCCGT
>CASEAJ010000106.1 GCA_949285425.1 uncultured Porphyromonadaceae bacterium | reverse complement strand
TTCCACCTTCGTGGACTTAAGAAAGTTGAAATTGAATTCGGACTGCTGGCCATAGCACATAATCTTGCAAAAGTAGCCTCCTAAGAGGCTTATAGCAATGAAAAAAACAATGTGAAAGGAATAAAATCTTCAAAAGTAAGTGGGAGAACTCCTATTCCTAGAAAAATCACAATGACTGCAATTGAAATAAAAACAATAAAAGAGGCCATCTTAAGTTTATTTTGAGACAGCCTCTTTTTTTATATTCTGTCTTTCTTCCGCGCCTCTACGCCTTATATTCTGTCGGGTCAAAGCCTTCCAGAGCTTCCTTGCGTTCTGTGCAGGTTCCGCACGTACCGCAATGCACTTCCTGCCCGTTATAGCACGAGTAAGTGTCTTCAAAGGGCACGTTCAGTTCCTTTCCGGCAAGAGCTATCTCGCGCTTCGACCAGTTGGTGAACGGTGCGAATACCTCCACATGGTTATACGTACCGGCCATGATGGCGCGATTCATGCACTGCACAAACTCTTCACGGCAGTCGGGATAAATGGCATGGTCGCCCGCATGGTTTGATATCAGCAGACGGTCGCAGCCCAGGCTTTCGGCTATCCCGGCGGCAATGCTCAGCATGATGCCGTTTCGAAAAGGCACCACCGTCTTCTTCATATTCTCATCTTCATAATGCCCCGAGGGTATCTCTCCGCCCGATGAAAGCAGGTCGGACACAAAACCCATTTTGTTCAGGTCCATGTCAATGACACGGTGTTCTATACCCAGTCTTTTGCAGTTGCGGGCCGCATGTTCAATCTCTATGCCATTGTGCTTTGAGCCATAATTGAACGAAAGCGCGAGGCGTATGCGCGAAGCATAGCGGTACAGCGCTACCGTGCTGTCCATGCCTCCCGAATAAAGTATGATTGTATCTTTTTCCATACGAGTTATGAGTTATGAGTGACAAGTGAGAAGTGAAAAGTGAAAAGTGAAAAGTTCATTTTCAATTCTCAATTTTCAACTAATTATATCCGGGTCTGTTACGGGCGGGACGTACATTGCGTCCGGGGGTCTGCGGGGCTGCATTCTCTTTGCCCTGCTCTGAAGCGCCTTCGTCAGCATCTCCATTTTCCCCCTCAGCACCACCTGCTGCCGAGGCTGCCGAACGTATGTGGACTATGGAACTGGCATGCCGGTTGCGCGGAAACACCAGGAATATATCCTCTTTCTTCTTCGGCTGCTGTTCTTCAAGCCAAAAGAAACCGTTCAGATATAAATCATCGCCCGACAACTCGCCCAACGGATACATGGTAGCCGTAGAAGCAGACGTCAGCACAATGCGCTGTATTTTCTGTTCCTTGAAAAACATGTTCACATAGCTGCTCTGTGTCTTGTTAATGCCGACAATGGTCGTATCCTTGTCGTCTACCGGATAATATATGGTTTCAGCATTTCCGCTTATTTCAACCCGGTTCAGACCGCCATCGGCCACAAAAGCCGTCAGCTCCTTGCCCGACACCTGGTTGTAATGCACCGAGTCATAGCGTTGCACGGCCAGGGTGCCGGTAGGCACATAAATATGGTCGAGTGTCTGGTTTTTCGTAAAGGCCAGAATGGAGTCGCCCGAAAGCTGGTTGGCTCCGCTCCACACCACAGGCTGTCCGTACATGGTGGCCACAGAGTCGCGTGCACGATACACAAGCGAATCGCAGGCACCCTGCAGGTCGACCCGATAAAAGCGCACGTTGTAGTAGGCCTTTGCCACATCGTAAATCGAATCCTTCGACACCACCAGCGTATCGGCATGCATGAATAGCGAGTCTTCTGTCGACCAGTCGACCATCATGGCCGAGTCCGTAGCCAACCCGTATTCTGCCGCTTCGTCGTAAAACACGTAATTACCGTGCAAAGTCACTTTCTGAACCGTATCGGTCATGGCCACCCGGTTGAAACCTTCAACGTACTGCCGCTTCTTGTCGTAAAACAGCGTGTCACCGGTCACATGCTTGCCATCGGCATGCACTATGAGCGAACGGTCGAGCAGCATGGACTGTTCCTTGTCTGTGTCATACCAACCGTTTGTAGAGTATATATCCGTTTCTTCATCATAAACGATGTGCGTATCGCCCACTATATCGGCTATTTTTGTTTCCGTGTTGTACTTCAGCGTATCGGCATCCATCGTGAATGATTCGTTCAGCAAGTGTACCTTGTCCTTGAACAGAGCCTGTTTCGTGTTGGGAGCATACTGTCCCCACACCGAAGTCAGCGTGTTCTGTTCGTCCTTCAGCTTGCCTCCCGTGTAGTAATAAGCCAGGTCGGCTTCGCGGTCATAGTTCAGGCTGTCGGTCGTGAGCACGGCACTGTTGTTTTCCATTCTCACATTATGCCTCATGCGTGCCAGTTTCGTGTTGCCATCATAAAAAAGCAGGTCGCCGTAAATAAATATGGAGTCACCTTCAATGATGCGCACGTTTCCGAAAGCATCGAACGAGTTTTCCTTGCTTCTCAAGTAGGCACTGTCACAATACATGACCGCATTGTCGTGGCGGAAACGCACGGGGGTTCCCTTGATAATCTGTGCGCCCGGCAGACGGTTCTGGTCAAACTGTATGGCGTCCGACTTTTCCAGATAGATTACGGTAGTACGGCTCTCCTTACGGAGCGTATCGGGTGATTGCTGTAGCGAGTCACGCTGTGCCGCCGGTTGCGCCCAGGCGGCCGCTACAAACAAAGAGAGCACACCGCCCATGACAGTGTGCCTGTTCAACAGTTGATATTTGCAAGACAATGTTCCCTTCGTCATATCAGGTCCGATTCTGCCTTATTTTACCCATCCGGGATACTGGAACTCGCAGTTACTCCATGCCGGGTCAATGTTGATATAGGTTTCTTTCTGTTTCTTCTTAATCCATTCTTTTATGAAGTCATCGCCTTTCCTGCTTTCGTAGTAAGATTTCAACATCTGGTAATCATCTGTCAGATTAGCCTTGTGCGTATCCACTTTCGACTTCACCTTGACAATGGCAACCACTTCCTTGTTGTTGGAGTTGATCATGGTAAATGGTGCCGATATTTCACCGACATTCATGCCATATACCACTTTGGCCACTTCGGCCGGAAGATCCTGATATTCGAACTTCGACGTACCGCTCTTTTCGTTCAGCATCAGGCCGGCATTGAGAGCCGTATTCTTGTCCTGCGAGTAATAGACCACCCCCTGTTCGAACGTCATTTTTCCCGTACGAATCAGGTTGGCCACCGAGTCAAGGCTGTGTATCGCCTTGTTCCGGTCGTCGACCGACACCCGCGGCTTGAGCAGAATGTGACGCGTCTTGATGCGGTCGCCCCGCTTTTCCATAAGCTGAATGATGTGAAACCCGAATTCCGTTTCCACAATGCGCGACACCCGGTTGGGGTCTTGCAGGTTAAATGCAACCGCCGCATATTCGGGCACAAGCTGTCCGCGTCCCATGAAATCGAGTTCCCCTCCTCGCTTGGCACTTTCCGTGTCCTCCGAATAAAGGCGTGCCAGCACCGAAAAGTCGGCCGAACCGCTGTTGATGCGGTCCGAAAATTCGCGCAAGCGTTCTTTCACCCGGTTTATTTCTTCCTGCGGAACCGGTGGTTCTATGCTGATGACCTGCAGTTCCACCTGTGCCGGAACGGTCGGTATGCTGTCGGCCGGCAAGCTGTTGTAAAAACGGCGCACATCGGCCGGTGTAGCCTTTATGTCGCCAATAAGGTTCTGCTGCATTTGCTGTATAATCATCTGGTTGCGTACCACATCGCGCAACTCTTCACGCAGTTCCACCGTGTTTTTGCCGAAGTACTCCTCCATTTTCTCCTTCGACCCTATCTGGGATATGTAGTAGCTCAACTGCATTTCCACACGGCTCATGACCTGCCCCTCTCCCACTTCGACGCTGTCCAATTCCGCCTGATGCAGGAACAGCTTTTGAATGGCAATCTGTTCCGGTATGATGCAATAGGGGTCTCCCTCAAAAGACACTCCCTCATACTGGGCGCGCAAACGCTGTTCTTCCACCTCGGAGCGGAAAATGGCTTCATCGCCCACAATCCAAATGACCTCGTCTATGATGTTGCTTTGAGCAAAACCGACAAGAAAAACTGTGCTAAACAGCCAAACAAGTGAAAAAGTTCTTTTTCTCATATTCTACTTAACATGACGGAAACGGTTGGAACAACCACAGCAACCATTACAGCATGCCGACATCCTGCCCGTTTCAATGCCGTCTCATTTATATATTTTCAAATCTTTCGAAGCTACCGCATCCTGATAAAGTTCCTGCTCCATCTGCGAGATTAGTTCACCGCTGCTTTGAGCCGACAATACTTTGATTATCTTCTCACGGGCCAGATCGTAGGGTTCCTGCTGCCCGACGGTGCAGTATTCGCTTATCTTCAAGAAATAATGATGTGCACTGTCACTTGCCTCAGCCAACGAGTGAGCCGAAAGAAACTCGGCCGGGTTCACAATCTGGAACGGGGCTTTGCGTGTTATCGTCAGCAGAGGCAGCCAGTTATCCATAAAATAATCATAGCTGACCGCATTTTGCAGGGTGTATTTATCAATCTGTTCCAGCGACTCGGTGTCGGCCTTCTTCACCCAACTGCGCACATCGTCCATGCGGGGAGCATCTGCCGGCACCACCAGAAACAAACCCTTCAACAGGTTTTCCTTCACTATCATCTGTCCGCCGTAACGTTCGTAAAACGAACGTATCTCTTCTTCCTGCGGTTCTTGCGGACTATACTGCTCAACCAGACGCTGCTGATATTGATGTATGGTCAGCGTCTTCCGGTACTCATCGACCAGACGGTCTATCTCGGTCATGTCGGAGATATTGTTTTTGGCCTTTTCATACATCAGTATGTCGGTTGCCCATTTACGGATATATTTTTCAACCACCAAGGCACTGTCCTCCGCCTGCAAGCCCGAAGGAATGATCTGCTGCAGTTCATCCTCGTAAAGATACTTGTCGTGCACTTCGGCCACAACCTTTCTCCCCGCTTCAGGCAAGATATGCCTGCAGGCTCCCCAAAGCCCGCACACAACCATGCAACATAATACCGGACGAAGTTTCATTTTTTTATAAGTGACGAATTCTTAGTAACGAGCGACGGCCTCCCCAAGGCGGTGTATCATAATGGGTAATCTGCGGCGTTACTTTCGACATTCGGCTTCGGTCACATACACGAGTATGCTCCCTCAACCTCAGTCTCAGCGCCTTGCACCTTGCCCACTCTGATACACCTTAACAGGAAAATGAGGCATGGTGCATGTTGATACACCCTCCTTAGTCTCCCCTTTTAGGGGAGGTTGGAGGGGGCTTCCGAATGTTAGTTTTGCTTCACGGTGGCCAATACCTCCTCGTCTATCACCACCGGATATTTTTCACGAAGATGTTTCACCCATTCTTCTTCCAGGTAGGTTTGATAGTCGGCGGTAACCAGTCCGCGCACATCGGTGTAGTCTTCGGGCAGTTTTTTCAGCAACTTGCCACTAACAAACACATAGGGATATTCTTCGGTCGGAACGTATTTTTCCTTCGACTTGAACACCTTGTCGTCCACCACCGGATTGTCACCTTCTACAAACAGGCCTTTTTCTATCTTCACATACTGAATGCTGTCGTTCAGACGGGTGCGCAGATACTTGTCAATGGAGTCGGTTTCCGAACGTTTCACAATGGACTGGGCGGCTTTCAGGGTCGGTTCGTCCTTGCAGTAAATGACCCGTCCCTTGTAGTGGGGCTTGTCCCACGCATAGTCCTTGCGGTGTGCCTTGAAGAAAGCAGTCAGTCCCGTAGTGTCTTTCGAGGCCTTTTCCCACACTTCGCGGTTGCTCACCTCGAACAACAGAATGCCATCATAATACTCTTGCGACAAGAAGCGGAAATCGGCATGCTTGCGTGCCAGCTGCGTGTCTTCGTAAGCCAGCAGTTCCTTCGTTTCAAACGCATCCAGTTTTTCGGCTATCACTTCCGAAGCTATGGTCTTTGTCGAATGCATGTTGGCCTTCAGGTAGGCTGCAAAATCGGCCTGCGTATATTGTTTGCCGGCAAAGCTGAACAAAGGTTTGTCGAGCGCAGCCACCGCATGGCGGAACGATGAATCGTTCAGCTGTTTTCCATCGAGCAGGGTTACAAACTCATCGACAGCCGGCTGTTCCAGGCGGAAGTCATATTCCTTTTTCAAGCCCTTCACAAAAGCCACCTGTCCGGCCTTGCCGCGTTCGTCGCGTTTTATCTTACGTTCGATGTCGGCCTTGGCATCGTCAAACGAAGCCACCCCACGTTTGTCGAGCAGTTTGATGATGTGCCAGCCAAACTGCGAACGTATCGGTTCGCTCACATCGCCTTTTTCTTTCAAGGCAAAGGCAGCCTGTTCGAATTCGGGAACCATGCGGCCCGTGCCAAACCAGGGCAGTTCGCCGTTGCGCATGGCGCTTCCCCGGTCTTCCGAGAACTCGGTAGCCAGTTTTCCGAAATCGTCGCCGGCCTGTACCCGTGCATACAGCGAGTCAATTCTTGTCTTGACGGTTGCGTTCTTGGCTTCATCTGCCCTGTCGGTAAACAGCATGATGTGTGCGGTGAGCACTTCACCCTGCGACGGACGGCGATTATGCACCTTGATTATGTGGTATCCCACCACCGTGCGCACCGGAGCCGACACCGTGCCGACCGGTGTGTTGTAGGCGCGGGTTTCGAACGGATAAATGGTGTTGAATGCCGATATCCAGCCTATGTGTCCGCCGTTGTCGGCCACCGAGGGGTCTTCGGAGAGGTCGCGGGCCACCTTTTCAAAGTCTTCTTTTGCCAGGCGTTTTTCCGCTTCCATTATTTTGTTCCAGGCGGCCAGTGTGTCGGCAGCCGTTGCACCGGGAGCCACGCGCACCAATATGTGGCTCACATCCACGTCTTCCTTCATGCGTTCATAGGCTTCTTTCACCAAAGCCTCGTCTGCCGTGTTGTCCACCAGATAGGGTTTGGCCAGCTGGGCACGATAGCCGTTGTATTCCTTCACGAATGCGGCCGTGGTGTCAATGCCCTGTGCCTTGGCTTCCTCCACCTTCAATTTGAAGTTGACAAACAGGTCGACATATTCGTCCAACGTCTTCTTGTCTATGGAGTTGGCCGAGTTGTTCTTATTGTAAATGTATTCAAACTCTGACTTGGTTACCGGATTGCCATTGATGGTCATGATAACCGGATCATTCTCCGCTTGTGCGAACAAGCCGCACGAAGCCGACACTAATGCTGAAAATAATACTACTTTCGGTGCTTTCATAATCAATTGTTATTCTTTGTTTCTTTCTTGTTTATCTTATTTTGATGTTATTTCCCGGTTCGGTCATTACGACAAAAAAACAAACCTGGTCATATTTTGAAAAATCAGAAAATCTATTCACCCCGGCTGTAATTCGGTGCTTCGCTGGTGATGGAGACATCGTGCGGATGGCTTTCGAGCACACCCGCATTGGTAATGCGCACGAACTTGGCCTGCTGCAAGCGCTCAATGGTAGGCGCACCGCAATAGCCCATACCGGCCCGCAGACCACCCAGCATCTGATACACCACTTCGTAGAGCGAACCCTTGTAGGGCACACGGGCCGCAATGCCTTCGGGCACCAGCTTCTTCACATCCGTTTCGTTGGCCTGGAAATAGCGGTCTTTCGAGCCGCGCTCCATGGCCTCGAGCGAACCCATGCCGCGATACGACTTGAACTTGCGTCCGTTGAAGATAATCGTCTCGCCCGGCGACTCTTCCACCCCGGCAAACATGGACCCCATCATCACCGAGTCGCCGCCGGCTGCCAGCGCCTTGACTATGTCGCCCGAATAACGCAGACCGCCATCGGCAATCACCGGCACACCCGACCCGCGCAGGGCCTTGGCCACATCGTAAATAGCCGAGAGCTGCGGCACCCCAATGCCGGCCACCACACGTGTGGTGCATATCGAACCCGGACCTATGCCTACCTTCACGGCATCGGCTCCGGCATCGACCAGGAACTTCGCCGCATCGGCGGTAGCTATATTGCCCACCACCACATCCACGCCGGTGAAGTGACGTTTCACTTCCTTCAGCTTTTCGGCCACTCCGCGCGAGTGCCCGTGGGCCGTGTCAATGACAATGGCATCGACACCGGCATCGACCAGGGCCGACACCCGTTCGAGCGTATCGACCGTGACGCCCACACCGGCCGCCACGCGCAGCCGTCCGTTATCGTCTTTCGAGGCGAAAGGCTTGTCTTTCGCTTTCGTTATGTCTTTGTAGGTCACCAGTCCTATCAGCTTGTTGTCGGCATCGACCACCGGCAACTTTTCAATGCGGTACTGTTGCAGTATTTCGGCGGCGGCCTCCAGATTGGTCGTCTGCCGGGTGGTGATAAGGTTTTCCTTGGTCATCACCTCTTCTATGGACTGGCTCATGTCCTTGCGGAAACGCAGGTCGCGGTTCGTGACAATGCCCACCAGGTGGTCTTCCTCATCGACTACCGGAATGCCGCCTATCTTGTAGTCGGCCATCATGGCCAGAGCATGCCCCACGGTCTTGTTGCGCAGAATGCTCACCGGATTCGATATCATGCCGTTCTCCGCACGCTTCACAAAGCGCACCTGCTGTGCCTGCGCCTCAATGGACATGTTTTTGTGAATGACCCCGATGCCGCCCTCGCGTGCAATGGCAATGGCAAGTTTGGCCTCCGTCACCGTGTCCATGGCGGCAGAGACAAACGGGATGTTCAGTTTTATGTGGCGTGAAAAACGTGTCGACAAGTCGACCTCGCGGGGAAGTACTTCCGAATAAGCCGGAACCAACAATACGTCGTCAAACGTCAAACCTTCGGTTTGAACCTTTTCTGCAATAAAAGACATAATTCCTGTGTTTATATATGTACCTTGTCCGGGAAACTGCCTGTGCAAGAAAACACGGCTTCCCGAAAAGATGGTTATTGCGTGCAAATATACGGATAATTCGCAAGCGCAAAAACAGCGGAAATACAAAAAAATGATAAATATAGACAGGAGCGGGAAGCGGGAAGAGCATGCGGACTTCCTGTTTTGTCGCACAACATTTTCAATTTTCAATTTTGTTGCTTGTCATTGTCCGCTTTTTTTGTACTTTTGGACAAGATTAGGATGCGCCTTAGCACAATCAAGCCGAAAACAAGTTTTCGCTTGCTTCTGCACTCAACTTTCACTATTTTGGTTTGTCCGGTTCACCCTTCTTTTTTCGGACACATTTACGCCCTACCCTTCAAGCGAAATGCAGCACTTCCTATAGTTTGTTGTCCGACTTCCTATAGTACATTTTTTAACAATCCTTTTCCACGGCCGTTACTTTCCTGCTGTTCAATTTATTATTTGCCTTACAAAACAGAAAAACCAACTATAGTACGTTGGGCCGCTAACTATAGTTAGTTGGGCAACTTCCTATAGTTAGTTGAACGAGCTCCTATAGTTAGTTGAACGGTTTCCCGTTTACGGTTCTGTCAATGGGTTTTCCGGATGCCGGAGAACACGAACTCAACAATGCTGCTCTTGTTGTTTTCAAACTCCGTGCTGATGCCCTGTCGGATGTAGGGCACCTCAAGTCCCTTCAGTGCATAGAAAATAATCATGGCCGTAAGCTCTATGTTCACCCGCTTGAACACCCGCTTGGTGACCCCTTCGTTCAGTATGTCGCGAATCAGGCCGATTTCCCTCATGTCTATCTTGCGGCGGGTACGTTCCACTTCGTAAATGTCATGAAAGAAATCCGCCTTCAGCGAACCGTTGCGCCCAACCGCATTTTTCACCGCATCGAGATGGGTAATAATGTGGTCGGTCAGTTTCGCTTCCGGATCCGTATCACGGGCCGAAACCTGCTCCAGCTGTTCCAGCACAAGCGACAGCTCGTTGTCTATCACTGCCCGGTACACATCTTCCTTGCTTTTGAAATAGGTGTACAACGTGCGCCGGCCCTTGCGCGAAGCCTCGGCTATGTCGTTCATGGTCACATTCTTTTTGCCATCACGGGCAAAAAGGTCGCGTGCCACTTCTATAAGCTGTTTCCGTGTCTTTGTATTTTTCGAAACCATCATTTCCTTCTTTAAACGTTTCCCTTTGAGAAAACTTCCAACGGGTTCATTGCAAAGGTAAGGTAAAATCGGAACAAAACAAGAATATTTTCCGACAATATATACAGGTCAAGACGGTGTGTATCATGACTGGGCATTTGCCGGCCACTTCCTACACTCATTTACGGTCAGCCACAACGGCTCATTTTCCACGCCTCAGTCTCAAGATTTTACCTCCGCTCATCCCGATGCCGCCTCACGAGGTTTCAATATTTTTCAAAAAAAACAAGAACAATCCGATGCTTTTTCAAAACAATCTTACACATATAATCGTTTTTATATAAAAGATTCTAATTCGTGCCCACGTTTGCCGGCAACGGACAAAAAAATTCACTACCTTTACCGGACCAGGCAGAAAAAGCAGAAAGTATCAAACCGCATAAAAAACCAACGTTATGTCAGACAAATTAGTTACCCTTGCCATCCGCACCTACCAGCGGGCGCAAATGATCAAAGCCGTATTGGAAGAACACGGCATTGAAACAACCATTCACAACCTGAACCTCGAACATCCCGAGATGGCGGTGGGCGTACGTGTACGCATCAAGGAGAAGGACCTGCCCCAGGCACTGGCCATCGTGGAACAGATAGAGAAGGAATGGGAAAAGGAAAACGGAGAGGAAAAACGGAAAAAGCCTCAAATACTGATTCCCATCGACTTTTCCGACCAGGTCATCAAGTCCATCGATTTCGGTTTCCACTTCGCACAGAAGCATAACACCGAGGTCAAGTTCCTCTATGTGTACTACACCCCCATGTTCACCATCTCATCGAGCAACGACGTGAGCACCTACAGCATAAGCGACGGCGAACTGCTGCGGCGCATCGTGTCATCGGCCAATGCTGATGTGGAGAACATGACCAACCTCATCAACAAGCGGATTGACCGGGGTGAACTGCCCGATGTGCCGTTCTCGTTCGAACTGAAGGAAGGAGTGCCCGAAGACCAGATTCTGGATTACTGCAAACGGTTCGAACCCGACATGGTTGTCATGGGTACCCGCGGAAAGAAAATAACGCAAACCAACGAACTCATCGGCAGCGTAACGGCCGAAGTCATCGACTCGTGTCCACGGCCGGTGTTCGCACTGCCCATCGAAACCCCGTTCAACACACCGGACGACATCAAGCGTGTGGCCTTTCTCACCAACTTCGACCAGAAAGACCTCATCGCCATCGATGGCACCATCAAACTGCTCGACAACGACCAAATGGAGATACACTTCATCCATGCCGCCGAAAAGAACGAAGTGTGGGATGAAGTTCTGCTCAGCGGCATAAAGTCATATTTCCACGAACATTATCCGAAGCTGAAGACAAAATATGAAATGATTGACGGCACCCTGAGCAACACCCGGATACTGGATGACTACCTGGCCAAGCAACACATCGACCTGCTGGCGTTCAACGCCCGCCGCCGCAACCTGTTTGCCCGCCTGTTCAACCCCGGACTGGCCTACAAAATGGTGCTGCACTCGAACACTCCGCTGTTCGTCACACACATTTAACCCCAATCGGTCATTAGATTGGGATTTAAGACGGTGTATCAGAATGAGCTCGACATTTGGCCTCCCCCTCCAAGCTTCCCCAAAGGGGAGAGCAAGGAGGGGGAGGCCGAAAGGCCGACAACGGCGAACACCCGGCTGTTTCCGACACACCGCCGAAAGCAAAGAATCCACACAAAAAACAGAACTCACATGACAAAGATACTGCTGAGCACATTGCTCATATTGGTTTTCACCGCACCATCCCTTCGTGCGGAACAACCCTCGCAACTCACCGTCAAGATAGAGAACATATCTTCAGACAAAGGACAGCTGCTTATAGGCATATACAACCAGGCCCAAGGGGCTTTCGAAACCGGCAACGAGTATACCGGTGACATTGTCCAGGCACACAAAGGCAGCATGACATTCAATTACAAACTGCCCCAAGGCCAATATGCCGTTGCCGTCATCCACGACAGTAACGGCAACCGGCAACTTGACAAGAATTTTCTCGGCATCCCAACCGAAGATTACGGATTTTCCAACGGCATCAGCCGTCCGGACTATGACAAAGCCCGGTTCCTGTTGTCTGGCGACACAACGCTCATCATCCGACTATAGGAAAGATAAAAAACGAGTTGTAACTTTTTGAGGATTGTTTTTTTGTCCGAAGTGTTTTTCTCATCGGTCATTTACCACCGGTAAACTTCCTCTTCAAAAAGCACTCCGGTCTAAAAAACAATCCTCAAAATAACACTTCGCTTTTCCCAACTTATTTTTTTGTCTTTCCATAACAACAATATGCAGGTACTTTTCTCCTGCATTTTCGCATCATTGAACAAATAATCGTAAATTTGCCCGTAATTTAAAATCATCCGATTTATGAAAAAGAATGTCGTTTACCTGTTCATTCCTATTGCTGCCATGCTGCTACAGGCATGTCACCCCGAAAAAGTGAGAACCGAAAGATTTCAGATGGACCGCACATACCAGCTCACGGAAGATTCGACCAAAGGCCGGTTGACTGCAGACATAAGCGTGGACTTACCCATTGCGTTTTCCAACGAAGATGTGCTGCAAATGGTGCGTTACGACATCATTACACAAACATTCGGAGAAAAATATGCCGACTGCTCGAACGAGGAACTGCTGCCCCGCTTCATCGAGGACATGTATCAGGACTACATGGCCGAAAACCAGCCTTACCTGTCGCAAACCGACATCGATGAAATAGGATTCTCATTCAACAATGAATATATGCTGGAAACGACAGTCCGGCTGAACGATGGACACATATTCGCGCAAGTAACAGACCGGTACGCCTACACTGGCGGAGCACATGGCCTCCGCGAATTCATTTGCGCCAACTACGACATGACCGACGGACACAGAATAACGGAAAAGGACCTTTTCAACGATGGTTATGAAAAGCCGCTCACCGAACTGTTGCTGTCAACAATAGAAACGAATCTGGCCAAAGACTCTGCCGGACACAGCCTCTCCGACTACTGGACAGACAACATTGCCCCGAACGGCAACTTCTGCATTACCGCCACCGGCCTGCAATATGTGTTCAATCCTTACGAAATAGCTCCCTACTATCTGGGACACACCACCGTAGAGCTTCCTTTCGGAAAGCTGAAAGCGTGGTTGAAAAAAGAATCTCCCGTAAATTATCTCATTCAACATTAATTGTCAACATACAGTCACATGACCCGTTTTTTTGATTTAGTAAAGAACAGACGCAGCATCCGCAAATACCAGCCCCGTGCGGTCGAAGCGGAAAAAATAGAGTGTATCACCCGTGCGGCCCTCATGTCGCCGGCATCGAAGCGGAGCAACCCGTGGGAATTCATTGTGGTGCAAGACCGCGACATGTTGCGCCGGCTGTCCGAATGCCGTCCCAACGGCTCCAAACTGGTAGAAGGCACGCCGCTCGGCATAGTCGTCATTGCCGACACCACCAAAAGCGATGTGTGGATAGAGGATGCTTCCATCGCCGCCCTCATGATACAGCTGCAGGCACAAGACCTGGGCTTGGGCAGTTGCTGGGTACAGGTGTACAACCGGGAAAAAGAAGAAGGGCTCACCGCCGAAGAATATATCCGGCAGTTGCTCGGCATCCCCGCACACTATGCCGTGCTCAACATTGTGTCCATCGGCTATCCCGATGAAGAACGCAAGCCTTACGACGAAGCCAAGCTGCCTTACGAAAAAATACACCGGGAATCATTTTAACGTTCAACGAAATCCGCATATGAAAAAAGACAGCCGCCTGGCATGGGGAGTCACGCTTCTCTTTTTCGGACTCCTCTTCCTTGTCAAACAATTCGGCATCATTCCACCTCACATAGCTTCGACCCTGTTCGACATGAGGAATTACCCGATATTCATCGGCATCATTTTCCTGATATGCTACCGCATCAAAAGTGTCGGCTGGATATTGCTGCTGGTCGGACTGATGCTGCGTGTCAACGACATAGTCAAACTCACCAGCCAATGGTCGAACTACATTTGGCCGGCACTCCTCATCATTGCAGGGGGCATTCTGGTATTCGGTGTAAAGAAAGGAAAAAGTTGAAAAGACACATGATGAACAAAATCGTTTTTATCGGAGCCGGCAACGTGGCGAGCCATCTGGTTCCCGCACTGCACGCCAAAGGATATGACATTTGCCAGATATTCAGCCGCACGGAACAGTCGGCCCGCATGCTGGCCGAAACGGTAGGAGCCGCCTATACCACCGACACAGCCCGGATAGACAATACCGCCGACATATACATATATTCCGTCAGCGACAGTGCCCTGCCCTCTCTGGCCACCCGAATCGATGCGCCCAACGCCCTGCATCTGCACACATCGGGCAGCACCGGTATGGATGTCTTTGCCGGCCAGGCACAGAATTTCGGCGTGTTGTATCCGCTACAGACTTTTTCCAAAAGCAAGCCTGTAAATCTGGGCGAAGTAACCTTCTTCATCGAGGCCAACAACGATTTCGCACGTGCCAAGACTCATGAACTGGCGCACGCACTAAGCGACAAGGTACAGCCGTTGGACTCGGACGGACGCAAACGGCTGCATCTGGCCGCCGTGTTTGTATGCAACTTTACCAACCACATGTACGAAATAGGTTCGGAACTGCTGCAAGAAGCCGGTATAAACTTCAACGTGCTGCTGCCGCTGATTGATGAAACTACCGGTAAAATAAGGACCTTGAGCCCTTACGAAGCCCAAACCGGACCCGCCGTGCGCAACGACAGGAACATTGCCCAAAAGCATCTGGACCTGCTACACGGCAAAAGGTCGCTCGACGAAATATACCGTCTCATTTCCAATGACATTTATACCGTTCACCAAAAGAATCCGACATGTTGAAAGCCGCCCTGCAACTTATCCGTATCCCCGACCTGCTTCTCCTCGCTTTCGCCCAAGTGCTCATGCGCCAGGCAGTCATTGCCCCCATACTGCAAGTATACGGTTTCGAACCAGCCACACCCGGCATAACCCTCTTTCTGCTGGTTGCCGGGACTTTGTGTATCACAGCCGCCGGACAGATTGTCAATGACTATTTCGGTCTGAAAACCGATGCTTTGAACCGTCCGGACCGTCTTGTCATCACCCGTTTGATTGACAAGGAAGGAGCCATGAGACTTTATCAGGGTCTGACCATCATAGGAGTGGCATGCGGCCTGTTGCTTGCATATCTCACCCGCAGTTTCACCGTAGCATTCATGTTTCTGGTAATCCCCGGTCTGCTTTGGTTCTATGCATCCAACTACAAACGTCAGTTCCTTGTGGGGAACATAGTCGTTGCCTTCTGCGCCGGAATGGGTCTGCTTGTAACCGCCATAACCGAAATGGCAACGCTGCAAGCCACGTACGGGGAACTGCTTTTCGAGACTGCCATACCACGAACCGTCTACAGTTGGACCGGCGGTTTTGCCGCCCTGGCCTTCCTGCTGGCCTGGATAAAGGCCATGCTGTGCGACATGGAAAACGAACCCGGCGACCGGGAAATGGAACACCGCACCATGCCCGTGAAATGGGGCTTACGGTGCAGCAAACTGTTCCTCTACGGCATCATTGCACTGACCTGTGCCGGTCTGGCATTGGCCGGTATGTTCGGCACACCGTTTGACGGCACACTCACACTGCGCTACATCGTGTTCGGGCAAATCGTTCCACTCATTGTGCTGGCCGTATTGACCGGCCTGTCGGACAGTCCAAGCGGTTATCGCCAGGCCATTACCCTCACCCGCTTCATTATGCTCACCGGCATGCTTTACAGCCTGGTGTTCTATTACTTGCAAGCCCGCACACACGGCATCAGTCTGTTCGGCCTGTTCTGGGTGAAATAGATTTATTGCTGCAACGAACTATTTCAATCTAATAACGTCAAACTTGTCCTTTGTCACCATAAAGCACCTGACTCCATTTGCATGCATGTAATATTTCACCGTATCTCTCCACCCCTTTCACTATTTTTAGATAAAACAGGAAGCGGTTCGGAAGAGTCACATTGAAAACTGCGTTTTCATTTGCCTCTCCGCTCACCTTTCACTATTTTTGCAAGCATAGAAACAAACAACATCAAATCAACAGGACTATGTCACTGGAACATTTACAAACGTACCGCGTCATACTGGCCTCGCAGTCTCCGCGCAGGCAGGAACTGATAAAAGGGCTCAACATCCCCTTCGAAGTAAAAACCATCGATGTGGAAGAGAATTATCCCGACACGCTTGCCGGAGCGGAAATTCCCTGCTTCCTGTCGCAGAAAAAAGCGGCAGCCTATGCTTTGTCGGGAAACGACCTGCTCATCACCGCCGACACCATTGTGTGGCTCGACGGGAAAGTGCTGGGAAAACCGGCCGGGAAAGAACATGCCCGGGAAATGCTACGAATGCTTTCCGGACGCACACACGAGGTCATCACGGGCGTTTCCATCACTACAACCAAACGGCAGAAGACCTTCTCCGTCACTTCAAAAGTGCGGTTTGCCCAGCTGAGCGAGGAGGAAATTGATTTCTACATAGAAAACTACCGACCGTATGACAAGGCCGGCGCATACGGTGTGCAGGAATGGATTGGATACATTGGAGTGGAATACATAGAGGGGTCCTTCTACAACATCATGGGGCTGCCCGTACAACGACTGTATGCCGAGCTGAAGGATTTCTGAAGCCTCCGGGTCCATGCGGCCGGAAAGAGCCACCCTACCCCAGCCACCACCCAAAAACAAAAGAAGCCTGCCGGAATTTCCGGCAGGCTTCTTTTGTTGTATATTTCGCTTATGAAAATTATTTCTTCTTTTCCATGTGCTTTGCATAACGGCTCATGAACTTGTCAACACGTCCTGCCGAGTCAACCAATTTCTGCTTGCCGGTATAGAACGGGTGAGAAGAACTGGAAATTTCTAACTTTACCAACGGATAAGTCACTCCGTCAATTTCAACCGTTTCACGGGTGTTTACCGTTGAACGAGAGATAAACGTTTCGCCGTTAGACATGTCTCGGAACGCTACCGGACGATAACTTTCAGGATGGATACCACTTTTCATGCTCTTATATTTTTTACTTTTTATATTTTTATTTTTACTTTCGGCTTGCAAAGGTACTAATTTCTACCTAATTATCAAATTATTTTCATTTATTTTCCGCCGAAGAATTCATTTTGTCGCTAATTAACTGGCATTGTGCCCGTTCCGAAAGATTCAACAGGAACCTAAAAACAGGAAAAACATGCCCAAGAGAACCCCCGACAGGCAAACGGCCTTCAACTTCACATTCTTGTCGTGCAGCACCACGACCCCATAAAGGAACGGAACCACCACCCCCAGCCGACGAACGGTCGACAAAACGGAAATAAGCGAATCGGGCATGGTCAACGCATAAAAATAAAAGAAGTCCGAAGCCACCAGAAACACCGATATCAGCAGAATGGTCCAACGGAACTGGAAGGGAGTGGAACTTTTCCGGCCCGGATACCACAACAGCAACGTGATGACAGCCATAATCAAAGCCTGATAAAAGGTATAGTACACCTGTACGGCCATGTGGTCGAACTCGCGCATCAGATACTTGTCATACAAACCGCTCAACGCACCCGTCAGCGTGCCCAGAATGAGAAACCAGAACCACCTGTTGTGCGTAAAGGAAATGCCCTCGCGCCTGCCGGCCACAGAAAACATGTAGAAGGAAAACAACGCCACCACGATGCCGGCAAACTGATATCCGTTCAGCTGCTCGCCAAACAGAAGCAAGGCTCCCATCACCGTCCATGCCGGGCGGGTGGCCGAAACGGGCGTGGCTATGGTTATGGGCAGATGCTTCAACGCGAAGTAGGAAAAAATCCACGAAGTCAACACAATGACCGACTTCAGCAGAATGAACAGATGGGTACGGCCATCGACCTGGGGCACCAGAAACGGTGTGCCTGAAAGCCACCCGGGCTGCAAGCGCGACAGCAACAGCAACGGCAACAGAAGCAACGACGAAAACACAACCGAAGTCAGCAACACAGGGATAACCGCATTGCCCTGCAACGACACTTTTTTACATACATCGTACGACCCCAACATCAGGGCCGAACACAATCCTAACAACAACCACATATTTTTTAGTTTTTAGTGACAAGTGACGAGTGACGAGTGACAAGTGACGAGTGAATATTCATTGTTCATTGAACGAAGATTTCATCCGGATACTTCACATCGACCAGGAACAGGCCTTGAGCAGGGGCCGAAGTACCCGCCCGGCAACGGTCTTTCGCTTCAATGACCGCCCGGAAATCATCTACCGACATTTTACCCTTCCCCACTTCAAGCAAAGTGCCGACCACCGCACGTACCATGTTGCGCAAAAAACGGTCGGCCTCTATGACAAACACCCATTCATCGCCACGCTGCTGCCAACAGGCGTGTGTCACCACACAGTTGTTCGTCTTCACATCGGTGTGCAGCTTGCTGAAACTGGTGAAGTCGCGATAGTCGGCCAAGAGCCGGGCCGCCTCATTCATTTTTCCGAAATCTACGGCATGATGCAACCGTGCAGCCAATCCGCTGCGGAACACGTCCTTGGCCAACACCACATGATATTCGTATCGCCGGGCCGTGGCATCGAAACGGGCATGGGCATCGGCACGCACGGCACGCAAGCGGTGTACGGCTATGTCGGCCGGCAAAAAGCTGTTTAGTTTCGCCACCAGTTCATCGGACGAGAAACCGCCCAAATCGGCATCGAAATGAGCGACCATCAATCGGGCATGTACGCCGGCATCTGTCCGCCCCGCCCCGACCACATCCAAAGCCGGGTCGCGCAAAACCGTACGCAAAGCCTTTGTCAGCACTTCCTGCACCGAAAGACCGTTGGGCTGAATCTGCCAGCCACAATAAGCCGCCCCATTATAAGCACAATATAAAAAGTATCTTCCTTTCACGCTGCAAAGATAGTGAAAGGTAAGAGTAATGGCAACAAACTTGTTTGATTGACAGATTAATGTTTAAGTTGACGAGTGACGAGTGACAAGTGACGAGTGACGAGTTGACAGTTAAGAGTTAAGAGTGAGTAGTGAGGGCACAAAGCGATGAGACGGCCTATCCCGATTGAGTGCGGATGGGACAAAAAGGTCGAGGCTTCATTTCAACACACAAAAAGAGCCATATCCTTGGCTCTCCGGCCGGAGAGCGTGATATGCCTCTTTTCGTACATATATGTCACCGGGCATCCTATACAGACAGGCCTGCCCGCCACCTTTGCTCTACCGGCTATACCTGTTCCGGCAGACACTTGTCACTAAACAACACACATCAGAAAAAGGCGCTAAGCGTCGTAACGCCTGGACACCTCATTCCAATTCACGATTTCCCACAGAGCCTTCACATGGTCGGCCCGGCGGTTCTGATAATCCAGGTAGTAGGCATGTTCCCACACATCGAACGTCAGTAAAGGCGTAAGCCCGCGTGTGAGCGGATTGCCGGCGTTGCTTTCTTTCTCTATGGAAAGCCGGCCTTGAGCATCGCACACCAGCCAGGCCCAACCCGAGCCGAAAAGACCGGCGGCCGCCTTGTCAAACTCTTCCTTGAACGCTTCGAGCGACCCCCATGTGGTGCAAATGGCCTTCAACAGCTTTTCCGAAGGTTGTGTTCCCTTTTCGGGTGTCAGCGAAAGGAAGTAAAAATTGTGGTTCCATATTTGGGCCGCATTGTTGAACACGGCACCGTCCGCTTTTTTCACAATCGTATCCAGGTCCGCATTTTCAAACTCGGTCCCTACAATCAGATTGTTCAGGTTGTTGACATAAGTCTGATGATGCTTCCCGTAATGGAAACTGATAGTCTTCTCACTAATAACCGGCTCAAGTTCATTTTGAGCATATGGCAGTTTTGGCAATTCAAATTTCATAATTCATTTGTTTTTTAATTCATTTGTATATAAAACAGACAAAGAGGCTGTTTTGTTTTCCGAACCGATCAATTTCTTTTTTAACCCCAATCGGTCATCGGGTTTTGTTCTGTTTTGCCTTCCCTGCAAGGGAGCTGATATTGTGTGTACAGGCTCATTGCGGGCTACAAGAACATTGGAACGGAAAAATATCGTCCAATGAAGGGCTGTTTTGTGTTTTTCCGGCTTCTGTTTCGTGTTTTCCCTGTATTCTTTTTACGACTCACCACCGTGAGTTATACAACCCACGGTCGTGGGTTATACGACTCACCACCGTGGGTTGTATAACTCATGACCGTGGGTCGTAGAATATTCACTGCCGAAAGGGAAAAACCATAGGCCGAAAATGAAAAATGAAAGTCCGTTGACGGTAAAAAAACGGCTTTTTATTCCGCCAATGGATTATTCTTCTTATCTTTGCACTAAACTCATCTAAATTTGTGTACTTATGAAAAGGTATTTTCACTTGCTGATTGCGGCAGCCATCATAGGCATGGGCCTGTCCGCCTGTAAATCGAAACAGAAAGTTGTCACCATACCCAATGCGCACGCCGAAGCGGTGAGCGCTCCGGCCGAAGAGCCGGCAGCCCCACAGCCGGCAGCAGTTCCGGTAAAAGAAGAACCGCAACGGGAAGAGGTACGCGACGAAGCGTTCAGACTGGACCAGGGCGAACAGAACACGGCGGTCATGAACCAGAAATATCACGTTGTGGTAGGCAGTTTCAAAAACCGGGACAACGCCAAAGGTCTGCAGCAGACACTGAACTCGGAAGGGAACAATGCCGTTATCGTGATTAACGAACATGGCATGTACCGCGTGCTGATAGCTTCTTATCCGGAATACAAGGAAGCACGGGCCAAAATAAACGGGATAAAAGACCGTTTTGCCGATGCCTGGGTATTGGTACAGAAAGAACAGGCCCAATAAAAACACATGCGGGTCACACGAACCTGACTGACCTTCTGACTAGTCCTAAATAACCGTTACAGTTATTGGACAAAAATAAATTATTTATCACAGTTCAGCAAGGCTAGCCTTGCTGAACTGTTTCTTTTTATAGCTTTTAATTCTAATCTGCTTCTGATGATGCATAAACTCAGGC
>CASEAJ010000105.1 GCA_949285425.1 uncultured Porphyromonadaceae bacterium | reverse complement strand
CTTCCCATTCCGAACAGAGAAGTTAAGCCCTGCCGCGCCGATGGTACTGCGCAAGTGGGAGAGTAGGTCGCCGCCGTCTTTGGTGTTCCCTCCGTACAGGATGCTGTGCGGAGGGATTTTTTTTGCCCTCCCCTCTGCCTCTGCCTCCGGCTCCGCTCCGTTGCCTCCACACCTCCACAACGGAAGGAGAAAGGGAAGAAGGAAAAACAGTGTGTGCACTGTTTCATCTACTTGTTGTTTATTTGTGTAATTTTGTTTGTCTTTATGTATTTTTGAGTCTCATAAATGCAAAATGTGTGGTATGAAAGAAATTGATCCGAAAACAACGACACGAGCATTGGCTTATGAATTGTGGATGAAGTCTCCTATGCCAATGGTTACATTATTCAAAACACTTGATGTAACACCTCTTGTCAGATTAACCAAGAAAAGTGGGTTCAAATTCAATATGCTGATGTGTTGGTGCATTGGTAAGGCCGCTGTGTCTATTAAGGAATTTTATGTGCTTCCTGTGGGCGATAGATTGATGCAATATGATGACATTGCGGTCAATACGATTGTTGCAAATCGGCAGGGTTGTATAAGTTCCTGTGATGTGCCTTTCTCGGAAGATTTGAAATTATTTAATGAAGATTATCTTTATCTTACGGGACAAGTTGCGGAAACATGCCAAAATCACGATTTGCCCTCCAGCATGGTCATTGGCACTTCGGCTTTGGTAAACTGTGAGATTGATGGAGCTGTTGGTATGTATAGCGGAATATTCAATAATCCCTTTATGATATGGGGCAAGTACCGATCGCATTTTTTCAAGACCACACTTCCGGTTTCTTTCCAATTTCACCATACGCAGATGGATGGTTCTCATGCCGCACTCTTTTTGGAAAATTTGCAACGGGAAATCAGAGGAATCAGTGCTGCTCAATGATTTTTGCGGATTTTTATTTCCTGCCTTTTTCGCAATTATTTGGCAGGGATGTCTTTACCCTTGAATCTTAAAGCCCATTGGGCTGTTTCTCCTTTCGGCAGGGTGTTCAATATCTTTGACCCGTTGATGCATTATCTGTAATCCGGGTCATTGTCTCTGTAATGTATATACCGGTAGATGACACAGCAACAATTATATTTGCAGTGTGTAACCGGCATGCACGCGGATAAATTGAAGTAAGATTTGTTTCTTTGCTTGTTTGATGCGATGTGTGCGGTTGCGTTGTGCAGAAAAGAGAAATGCTTTATGGTTATGAAAGTTTCAACGCTTCATTGGGCAGCATTACTGACGATAGTCCTCTGTGCTGCAGATAATCTGTTTTCGGAAAACAATCAACATTTAAATGGAAAACGAATTATGGACGAACAAGTAGTATTGACACAGGATTGGGACAAGACCTTTCCGCAGAGTGATAAAGTGCGTCACGAAAAAGTGACTTTTCACAATCGTTATGGCATAACCTTGGTTGCAGATCTTTACATGCCGAACGACACATGTGGTCAGTTCCCTGCCATTGCTGTAAGCGGGCCGTTTGGAGCCGTCAAGGAACAGTCGTCGGGTTTATATGCTCAAATGTTGGCAGAGCGGGGCTTTCTGACCATTGCGTTCGACCCGTCGTATACGGGTGAAAGTGGGGGGCAACCTCGTTATGTGGCTTCTCCGGATATTAATACGGAAGATTTTTGTGCTGCGGTGGATTATTTGTCCACACGGACAGATGTGAACCCGGAGCGTATAGGTGTTCTTGGTATTTGTGGCTGGGGAGGAATGGCGTTGAATGCAGCGGCTATAGATACCCGTATTCAAGCAACCGTTACAGTTACCATGTATGATATGAGTCGTGTAAATGCCATGGGGTATTTTGACTCCATGGATGCCGAGGCCCGCTACGAACTGCGTAAACAACTGAATGCACAGCGAACGGAAGATTATAGGAATGGTACGTATGCCCTTGCCGGAGGTGTGGTAGACCCATTGCCTGCAGATGCTCCAGCTTTTGTGAAAGATTATTATGCGTATTATAAAAGGCACTATAAAATATTTTGTGTAAATGGAAATACGGGATTCAGAAATGAGTCTCGTATTTTTTATTTTATAGATTTGCAAAATGAAGAAGATTATGAAAGAAAAGAATCAAGTAGTGCCTGATGAGGTGTTAAGTAAG
>CASEAJ010000104.1 GCA_949285425.1 uncultured Porphyromonadaceae bacterium | reverse complement strand
CTGTGAACGTTCTTCTGGCGGCAGCGGCCTATAACTTCAAAAGAGCAATGAAAGCTCTTTGGTGCATGCTCCAAAAAATATGCGAGATAATGTGTCAGAACAATATCTCGCAAAAATTGGCTTTTTAAGGGGTGACTACTTATACTGGAAAACATTTGCTGGTTACGGTTGCACAGGACAATGCCGAAGGTGTGTATTTGGAAGGTTTCACAACGATGTTCTATTGGTGCGACACAAAGCCTATGTATTGTACGGCCGTTTTTGGCAGTGACAGAGGCATAGGACTTTTTGATGCAATGAATACCAATCCTGTAATTTATCAGAGCAATTCCTTGATGATGAAAAATGCTCCGGCCATTTCATTCGAATATACTCCGTCAGAATCTTCGTCTGTTTCGGCAGAAAAAGCAGACGTTTACAAAGTTGTCGGAAAGGCCGATGCTGCAACTGTATACCTGAACGAGCCCGCTGCTGTTAAGGTTTATAATATGGCAGGACAGCTGTTCTATAGCGGGAACATGTCAGCCGGCAATCATGACATTGAACTGACAAAAGGGATTTACGTAATTTCCGTCGGCACTGATATGTCGAAGGTTGTTGTCCGTTAGTCTGTTTGCCGTTTGACGATACGTTATCGTTTACGGTTTCATTAATGGAAATAGGCGTTTCAGAATTTTTAGAGGATCCTACGCTGAAACATATTAAGTGGATACGTTATGAAAACGGAGGCCCAACGGTTTCGAAAGATGTGATATTGGACGGAAGGGAAGGAACCGTGGAATTTGATTTTTCATCGGAACCTTATTACTACACTGGACAGTCTTTGCTGGTGACCGTTACAGCCGAAGCAACCGCACAATCTCCGCTGTTGAAGTTTGTTCATAATGGAGATACGGAGAGCGAAAAATGGCGTGTGCTTACATACGGCAGTGACAGTGAATCATTTGCTTCCGGTATAGAGAGTATGGGAAACAGCTATATCCATGATTCTTCCGTTGGAAGCCGTCTGGCGGCAGCTCCGGCCGTCTGCATCGATTATTCGGAGAAAACGGTCGAACAGGCATTCTCCGGAGGTGATGGGACGGAATCATTTCCCTATCTGATTTCTACGGTGGATGATGTGCGTGAACTTGACCGCTGGACAAATGAGGGGAAAACCCGTGGGATTTTCTTTCTGCTCACTACTGACTTGACTTTGCCGGAGAACGTGTATATCGGAACAAAATCAGATTTCTGTGGCGTGTTTGATGGAGGAAATCATTGTATTACCATTGATATAGCCACAACGTCGGGCTATGTTGCGTTGTTTGGAAGTGCAATAGGCGCGACAATCCGAAATCTTCAGGTTGACGGCAATGTTGAGGGAACCGGTTATGTGGCAGGTGTTATCGCAAATCCGGCCAACGGTACGTTGGTGGAGAATGTTGTTAACTTCTGTGATGTGACGGCCTATGGTAGTTCTTATGTGGCCGGAGTGGCGGCAAATATGGTGACACTCACAGGTAGTAAAGGTTGTCAGATTCTTCAATGTGCAAACTATGGAACCATTACAGCGGAGAATTGTACCGTCGCCGGTGGTGTCGTTGGCTATTCCGGGCAGCAGGTAGGCAATGAAATCGGACGTGTGGCCAATTACGGCCTGATGGATGTCCATGGCTATAAAGTGGCCGGTGTGGTAGGCAACTCAATGTATGACGACGACATTCATGAGGCTTTGAATTTTGGTACGACAACCCATCGGGATATTTCCGGAACACTTGGCAGTCCACGTGCGCCGTATCGGAATTGCTTTTATAATTCACAATATTTTGATAGCAATTATAAATATCCGAATCAAATGAAGCTGGTTTCAGAAATGATTGGAAGCGGATTGAAAAATTCGGAGAGCGGACATGGATTAGGACAGGATTTTTGGGTGTTTGCCGAGCAATGTTTCCCATTGTTGAAAGTGTGTGGCAGTGAAAACAGCGCAAGGTGCAAGCTCTATGCTGCACCGCTGATGCTGGCGGAAGGCAATACGCTGTCAAATGTCGATAAGCCATTTGTGGCAGTTTCTTCACATGGGGTGAAATGGAATTCTCTGTATGGAAAAATACAAATTGACGATATGGGGAATGCCATACCGGTTGCGGTCGGAAAGGACATACTGAGGGCTTCTCTTGATGGATATGAGCGGATGATTGAAGTGACGGTTACCGATTGTTCATCTGTAATAGGACAAATGCAATCTTCGAATGAGGTTTTTGCCGGCGAAAATTGTTTGCTCTTTACAATAGTTGAAGAAGCCGGAATGGAGGTGCAGATATATGATTTGTCGGGTATTTGCCTGCGACAGTTGTCTTTGACGAAAGGAACTTATAGGGAGGCTTTTTTACCAGGGATATATATTGTGAAACTTAGTGATAAAGTGGTGAAGACGATGGTTCGCTAATTATTGTTGATAAACAAGTCAACCCCAAAAACTTATGTTCAAGGCAGAACATGGGCTTTTGGGGTTGATTGCATATTTGTTCTTCATTTAGAGTATCGAAAAAAGAGCTTTTCGTACATTTGCAAGGAAAAGAATGGAGAGACAATGAAACGTATCGAAGTTGTGGCGGCGGTGATTAGCCGTGACGGAAAATATTTTGCTACGCAGCGTGGCTATGGTGAGTTTAAGGACTATTGGGAATTTCCCGGCGGGAAGATGGAGCCGGGGGAGAGCCGCGAGCAGGCGTTGAGACGGGAAATAATGGAAGAGTTGGATACGGAAATCCGCGTGGAGGATTTTTTGATGACTGTCGACTACGATTATCCGGCATTCCATCTGACCATGCACTGCTTTCTCTGTACCGTCGTCAGTGGCCGTTTGGAATTGAAGGAGCATGAGTCGGCCATGTGGCTTGTCCCGCAAGACCTCCGCACGGTCAACTGGCTCCCCGCCGACGAAGCTGTGGTGGAGAAACTTTCGTTGGTGTAAAAACGGATATTTTGTAACTTTGAAAAAAATCGAATTATGTTAGCATACGAATACAAGGAGCGGGGACGGTTTGAACTGGTGGAGAAACCGATGCCGCAGTTACAGGACGGGCACGATGCGGTTGTGCGCGTGACGTTGGGTAGCATTTGCACGAGCGATTTGCACATCAAGCACGGGAGCGTTCCGCGTGCTGTGCCGGGCGTTACGGTAGGGCACGAAATGGTGGGCGTGGTCGAACAGGTGGGCAAGGACGTTAAAATGGTCAAGCCCGGCGACCGCGTGACGGTGAATGTGGAAACGTTTTGTGGCGAGTGCTTTTTCTGTCGTCACGGATTTGTGAACAACTGCACGGATCCTAACGGCGGTTGGGCGCTGGGATGCCGTATCGACGGCGGACAGGCGGAATATGTGCGTGTTCCGCGTGCCGACCAGGGACTGAACCGGATTCCCGATACCGTGACCGACG
>CASEAJ010000103.1 GCA_949285425.1 uncultured Porphyromonadaceae bacterium | reverse complement strand
GCCTGAGTTTATGCATCATCAGAAGCAGATTAGAATTAAAAGCTATAAAAAGAAACAGTTCAGCAAGGCTAGCCTTGCTGAACTGTGATAAATAATTTATTTTTGTCCAATAACTGTAACGGTTATTTAGGACTAGTCAGATTTGTAAAATGGATTTTGGTTGTTCGTAAAACAACTTCTTCGTACAACAACGACGGACAGTCGTAAGTAGCTTCAATCCCAATAGCTCATCATGTATATCGGCTTTTGTAGAGTGAAGCAAGGTCTGAATGTCCTAATGATTGGTTGGGGTTCAACAGCCGCTTCCATCAATGCGGCAGGCGGCTCCATCTGTGAATAATTTCGGACGTGAATGCAAACCGGCATCTTCGGGAACAAGTGTCACCGTACCATCTTCGAGAACAAAACACGGTATGCCGGCTGCACCGCTTTTTCTTGCTTCATCGAAAGCCGGATGGTGGTCGCGAAGTTTCAGAAAGGCCTTGAGGTTTTTTACGTGTTGGCCGATATCGATTATCTCATACTGGTCGTTGCCTGCGATTTGTCCTTTTATGTAAGTACAGTCGGGGCAGGTATCCATGCTGTATATTTTTATCATAACAAAAAATGTTTGGTGTGTTGTTGAAAATGAAATTATTTGTTGCTTGTTTTTACAGTTTTTAGTGCTCAATCAACGTTTTACGGTGAGGGTATTGTCGCCGTATGTGTCCACATTGAACGCGTCGGTTACTTTTTGTGTGGATAAATCGTAAACGATAAAATTCAATCCGCGCCTGGGAAGAAAGTATTCCCGGTCGTTGATGAGAATACGGCTAGTGATGGTTGGTGTGATATGGTCCAAGCCACAACTGGTGAGAGATATATGATTACCGTTGATGGCCAATTTTTTGTGCAGCACACTATGACGGGTTTTTTCCACATAAACGCTGTCTCGAGTAAGTGCGGCTATGTATGCCCACCTGAATTGTTTGTCGGCACTCAGGCTTTCTTTCAGACCCAAAGTCTGCAGGGCTGGTTTGATGGCAGGAAAAAGAAGACTGGCTTCATCAAATGCAGATATGAGCAAAAGGTTGTTTGGGTTGGACGAGATCTGTGGTAGATAGTCGAGCACGCAGCCTTGGAAACGGGTCGTGTCTTGGGTCAGCAATCGTTGTTTCTCGATGGGCTCAGGGGTGTTGAGAAGTGCGTTAGTCCCGGGGGTGATTTGTGCCAGAATGGTTATAATGTCCTCCGTCTGCAGCTCTATACAGTCAGATGGTTCGGTGGATCGATACGTACGTTCGTTGTCCCGAATCCATGAAAAGTTGAACATTTTTTTGCTGTAGTGAATATCAATGTAGGTTTCACATGGTTCGAAGAATTCAACGGCAAGCTCTTCATTTGTGTAGACAAGCGGGGTTTTGTATTTCAGATTTTCATCGAACGGAATGATAAGATGCTTGTTCTTCAATCTTCTGGCCTTTTCCTGATAGATGGGTTTCCCGTCAATATAACAAACGATGTTTCCCAACTTTTTTTGCACAACAAGGCTGTTGCGCAGGCTGTTGTCTCTAGTCATTGACAAGGAATTCAGTGCGGTAATCTCTTTGATATGTTTTTCTATGAATTGGTTCTTGTCTTGTGTGCTGTCTATGAGATCGGTCAGAAAAACGGCGTTGTGCCGGATATCTGCTCCTTGTAGTATGATTTTGGGCAAATCTATTTGGCCAAAACGTTTCGTGTCCATTTGCAGGTTATCGGCATTGGTCATCATCCATAGAGCGTATCGGTTGCCTGTACGGTCGAGTAAAGGCTTTTCGCCCCAGAACGCGTGGTCGGGGAAAATGTAGATGACCGTATTCTCTATTAGCTTTTCCTGTTCAAGGAAGAGGATAAAATCTTCAATCAGATAGTCGGTTGACTTGGCGGCTGTTTCCAGGTTGTCTTTGCCCGGGGTTATGTAATTGAGCATTCTTTGGTCTACAACACCGTTGGGGCGGTGGGTTTGGGTTGTAGCCAGAAAAAGCAGGAACGGATTTTGTTTGTTTTGGAGTGCTATCTTTTTGGCTTCAGCAAACAAATCCATGTCGTAAGCACCGCTCATGGGACTTTCTTCGTATTTTCCGCCAAACGTACCGTCAAGTATGTGTTCGACCCCTAAAGCGGTCAGCAATTCTTTTGTGCCGGCAAACTCAGCGTTGTTGGAGAGGTGGTAGGTTTGGTAACCGCAACGTTTTACAATGTCGGCCAGACTGATGAGTTTGCTGTGGGTAGAACCTATGAAATAGTTGTTGCCGTGTCCGGCAAAGTAGGAGGGGATACCGGTGAAAACGGTGTAGAGTGATGCAATGGTGAAACTGGTTCCCGAACTGGGAGTCATGTCGTAGAAATTCCAACTTTGGGCACGTTGTCGCAGATATGGCGTCAGATGCTCATTTTCATGGAGTAGGAATGCCTTCTCGAAACTTTCCAGCGATAGGATGATGATGTTTTTACCGGAGCAGTGAGATACATTCAGCCTGTCTTTTGGGGTGAGCATTCGGCTTAGCTCGTTCTCGCTGTCGCTTGTGACGGTCACTATACTGATAATTTCGCTGAATTTGTCATACATGCTTGCTTTGGGAAAAACGAGTATTGAGGCCATCGTGACTAATACCGCCACCTTGATGATGACAGAAACGGGTTTCTTGATGGATTGGCAGAGAGAACGGATGCCGCTGGCACAGTAGAAAAATAGCACGGGAAGGCCGATGAGCAGGCAAAAGAATAATATGGCCTCCAGTTTGAAGGCGGGGACCATGGCCAGGGTTTCCATGTTGATATGTCGGTAATATTTGTAATCGACGAATGACTCTCCGATATAAACCGACGATAATTGGATGCACCAAAAGAAACTGGATATAATAGATAATACAATCCTGAGTTCTTTGTGTTTGAACAAGGAGATAAATGTCACGCAAAATACGAACAGCACACAAAGGCCGAATAGTAACATAATGTATTTTAATGGTTTGTAATAAAAATGTGCAAATATAAATATAAATTGTGATTCGTCGGAAGGTGAAAAGAGGGAAAAATATTAAATGCATGGAACTCAGCCCTGTTTAAACAGGATATTATGATTGTGTTTGTGGCATTGGTTTCACAGTAACGTCATGCGCAGTCTGACCATGTGACGACATTCCATGCCGTTTTCCATGATACGTTCCGGATAGTGCAGGCGGAAGAAATCATGGTCGACCGATGTGATAGTGAAACCACATCGTTGGTACAGCATCAACTGGCTTGCCCCACAGTTACCGGTACCTATCTCCAGTGTTTTGAAACCTTGCATGCGGGCTGTGGCTATGGCATGTTGTATGAGCCGAGTGCCGATGCCTTGCCGTTGATGCGCTTCTGCCACGGCTATATTGACTATCTCGGCAGTGAACGGTCGGGTGTGTAACAAGACATACACTCCCACCGTGTGTCCCTGGGATACGCATGTGAACACGTCTCCCCGGGGCAGATAGTCGGCCAGTGCCTCACGCGATGGGTCGGCCAACAAAAGAAGGTTATAGGGGTAGTCCTCTTCCGTTGGGTTAAGGAGGCGGATGGTCATGTCGGTCAGCATCGTTTCGGTTTGCATGCAGGCATTATCCTTTGGCAATGAGGTATACGGTATAGGCTACATAAATAGCCAGCAACAGGGCTGCTTTCCAGCGGTCGAGCTTCTTGCGTTGTCCGGTAAACATGGCAATGAAAAGCAGCAGTGTACCTCCCATAAGCATGTACAGGTCGGTGTTGAATGCCGGGTTATACTCAGTGGGACGTATGAAAGCGCTGACAGAAAGTATCAGCAGGATGTTGAAAATGTTCGATCCGATGACGTTTCCGATGGCGATATTGCTGTTTTTCTTGATGGCGGCCACGACCGAGGTCATCAGTTCCGGTAGCGAAGTTCCGGCAGCGACAATGGTGAGCGATATGACTTTCTGACTTACTCCCAGCAGAGTCGCTATTTCAATAGCATTGTTTACTACAAGCTTGCCGCCGGCCACCAGCCCGACCAGTCCCACTACAATCAGTCCCCATATTTTCCATGTGGGTTTGGATGCGCTTGGGGTCTCTTCAGTAGCCGGCGTGTCGGATTTCATTTGCCGGTATACGTAGTAAAGGAATCCGCAGAAAAGCACGAAAAGCAAAGTTCCGTCCCAACGGCTGAGCAACAAATCACCTCCGGTGAAGAAGTTGTTGCAAAGTCCGAACAGCACCAAAGCAGCCAGCAATGACATGGGAATCTCTTTCCATACGGTGCTCGACTGCACGACAATGGGTGCAATGAGTCCGGCAATGCCAAGGATGATGAACAGGTTGAAATTGTTGCTTCCGATAATGTTTCCGAATACGATTTCGGCATGTCCTTCGGCAGCAGCAAAGGTGTTGACGACCAATTCGGGGGCCGATGTGCCGAATGCAACGATGGTGAGACCTATGGCCAGATCGGATACATGAAATTTGTGTGCCAGCGATGAGGCACCATCAACCAACCAGTCGGCTCCTTTGATCAGAAGTACGAAACCGACAAGAATAAGAAAAACGGCAAGTATCATAACGTTTGTCTTCTGTTAAATTTTGTGCAAATGTATAATATATGGTTTTAAACGGAAAGAGCCGTTTTGTTATAATAAGTTAAAAAACGGGCGGAAAGACTATTGCATAGTTTCAGGCTTGTGATGTCGTATGTTCGTACCATCTAAGTCGTGTGTCTGGGCTGCTAAAGTTCTCGTTTCACAGCTGTGGGACGAGAAAATGATGCCTCTAGATGCACGATTATATGCCTTCGGATGTATGAAAGCCTTAGAAATTTAACGTTATTTTCGGTTATTTTATGTTCGGTATGCGGCTTTTGTGCTACTTTTGTGAGGTAAATAAAATGGTGTGTGCGTTTTGGAAGTGGAATACAGATGGACAGATTGAAATTTCAGAGTCTGGCAAGTGGCAGTAGCGGCAATTGCTATTTTGTGGGAAATGCATCATATGGCATTTTGATTGATGCGGGGATAGGTTCGCGCACCATTCGTAAATGTTTGAGGAATATAGGGCTTGACTTTGACAAGATATGGGGGGTGTTTGTTACGCACGACCATGCAGACCACATTCGTGGTGTGGGTAGTATGGGCGAGCGTTTTCACATACCAGTTTATTCAACCCGAAAGGTGCATGAGGGCATTGACCGCAGTTATTGTGTGACGCACGACTTGTCGGCGTGCCGGCGATATGTGGAAAAAGGTGAAACGGTGAAGGTGGGTGAAATGAATGTGACGGCTTTCCCCGTGTCGCACGATGCAACGGACAGTGTGGGTTACACGGTGGAGTATCGGGGCACGAGAATCACTTTTGCCACGGACTTGGGCTATGCAGGCAGCGAGGTGATGGAACATATGAAAAGGGCAGACTATCTGGTGCTGGAAGCAAATTATGATGAAAGAATGTTGCGTGAGGGCAGTTATCCATACCATTTGAAACAACGCATCATGGCATCGACCGGCCATTTGAGCAATGATCAGGCGGGGATGTGTCTGGCCGAAAATTATCGGGAGCGACTGAAGCATGTCTTTTTATGTCATTTGAGCAAGGAAAATAACCTGCCGGAATTGGCCCTGCAGACGATAACCCGTCATTTGGAAAACCGGCAGATTGTTGTGGAAAGGGATTTGGAACTGACAGTGTTGGAACGGCTCTCGCCTTCGATGCTTTATGAATTGCAAAGCGATTTGCAGGCGGAACGGATACAGCATGTTTCGTCGGACATGAGACAATAAAAACAAAAAATAAATACGAGCAAATGACTTCAAACCTGGTTATCATTCCTACGTACAACGAAAAGGAAAACATAGAGAACATTACCCGGGCGATATTTTCGCAACCGGTGCAGTTTCATATACTGGTGGTTGACGATGGCTCGCCCGATGGCACCGCCGACATTGTGAAGCGTCTGCAGGGGGTGTTCCCCAATCGTCTGTTTCTGTTGCAGCGGCAAGGAAAACTGGGTTTGGGAACCGCTTACATTGCCGGATTCAAATGGGGATTGGAGCATGGTTATGACTATGTGTTCGAAATGGATGCCGATTTTTCACACAATCCGAACGACTTGCCGCGTCTGTATGATGCCTGTGCCAACCAAGGGGCAGATGTAGCGATAGGCTCGCGTTATGTGAGTGGGGTGAATGTGGTGAACTGGCCCATGGAAAGGGTGTTGATGTCTTATTTTGCCTCGAAGTACGTGCGGTTTATTACCGGTATGAAAATAGCCGATACGACGGCAGGATTCAAGTGCTATCGTCGGGAAGTGCTTGAAACAATAGAACTTGATAAAATCCGTTTCAAGGGATATGCTTTCCAGATAGAGATGAAGTTCACGGCTTATAAATGCGGCTTCAAATTGCAGGAGGTTCCGATTATTTTCATAAACCGCGAATTGGGCACATCCAAAATGAGTGGCGGTATATTCGGCGAAGCTTTCTTGGGAGTTATCAGGCTGAAAGTGGACAGTTGGTTCAGAAAATATCCGGTTGTGGAACGCCATTAGTTTTTCAATGGCAGGATAAGGCAACATCCGTCTTGAGGATGTGGAACACAGATACAGACATGAATATGAAAACGTTGATTAGCAATGCGACCATAGTGAATGAAAACCGGACCTTCAAAGGTTCGGTTCTGATTGAAAATGAACTGATAGCTGTGGTGTTCGAGGCAGGCGATGCGTTGCCCGAAGCTGACACGGTAGTTGATGCAACCGGCTTGTGGTTGCTGCCGGGAGTGATAGATGACCAGGTGCACTTTCGCGAACCGGGGTTGACTCACAAAGGAGATATCTATACGGAAAGTAGGGCAGCGGTGGCCGGAGGAGTGACATCGGTTATGGACATGCCCAATACCAAACCTTCTACTACTACATTGGAATTGCTCGAGGAAAAATATGCGTTGGGTGCGGAAAAGTCCTTAGCCAACTATTCTTTCCTGATGGGGGCTACCAATGACAACCTGGCGGAATTGAAAAAGATAGATGCACGTCGGGTGGCCGGAGTAAAATTGTTTATGGGCTCGTCTACCGGGAATATGCTGGTAGATGATGAAAGGGCCTTGAGTGCAGTTTTTGCAGAAATACCGTTGCTGATTGCGGCCCATTGTGAGGATGAAATGACTGTTCGCCGGAACATGGAGCACTACCGGACCTTGTTGGGCGATGACATCCCGGTGAAATATCATCCTCTTATACGCAATGTGGAGGCTTGTTACAAGTCATCAGCCAAAGCCGTTGAACTGGCAACGAAGTACGGTTCGCGCCTGCATGTTTTTCACCTTTCTACGGAAAAAGAAATAAGCTTGTTTGCAGACACCACTCCCTTGAAAGAAAAGCGTGTTACAGCCGAAGTGTGCGTGCATCATTTGTGGTTTTCACAAAATGATTATGCTGTGCGTGGCAGTCTCATCAAATGTAACCCTGCGATAAAGACTCTTGCAGACAGACAGGCACTTCGGCAGGCAGTGTGTGATGGGCACATAGATGTAGTGGCTACCGATCATGCTCCGCATTTGTTGTCGGAAAAGGAAGGGGGAGCGTTGAAGGCGGCTTCTGGCATGCCACTGGTGCAGCATTCGTTGACCGCCATGTTGCAGCTGGTGAAACAAGGGGTCTTTTCGTTGGAAAAAGTAGTTGAAAAAATGTGCCATGCTCCGTCAGACTTGTACCGTATTGACAGGAGAGGGTATATTCGTAGCGGGTATTATGCCGATTTGGTATTGGTGAATCCTAACAGTCCGTGGACTGTGACGAAAAACAATATATTGTACAAGTGCGGATGGTCACCTTTTGAAGGTACTGTCTTCGATGCGGCTGTGAAAACAACTTGGGTGAATGGCTGCAAAGTATATGATGAGGGTGTTTTTGATGAGTCGGTACGGGGGATGAGACTTTTATTTTTGCAGTAAAACAAGAAAACATGGGGAAATATAGAGTTTATGAAACTGCTTGTCCGGTATGGCGGTTGATTGTTTCGCTATGCGTAGCGGTTGTCGTGCTGTCTTGCTCTACCGGAAACAAGGAGTATATAAGGAATACGGGACGTATTTTCGGAACGTACTATTCGGTCATATATCAACAGCCTGAAGGTGTCGACTTGCAGGAGAAAATGGAGGAAAGGATGCGGGAATTTGACCGTTCGTTGTCTACATTTAACAGGGAATCGGTTATTTCGCGCATTAACCGTAATGATACGACAGTGCGTACCGACAGGTATTTTGAAAGTATGTATGTCGTGGCAGAACGGGTTTCTCAATGTACAGATGGGGCATTTGATATCACGGTGGCCCCACTGGTCAATGCTTGGGGCTTCGGTTTTGGTGATGGTGACCGTACGAAACGACCGGTGACCGACACCATTATGCCTTATGTGGGTTACCGGAAAATAAAACTGGAGAATCATCGGTTGTTAAAACAGGACCCGCGTATCATGCTCGATGCAAGTGCCATAGCCAAGGGATATTCATCGGATGTGATGGCCGCCTTATTGGAAGAAAACGGTTGTAGGAACTACATGGTTGAAATAGGAGGTGAAGTGGTGTGTCGGGGAGTGAATCCGAAAGGCGAAAAGTGGCGTATCGGGATAAACAAGCCGATAGACGATGAGACAAATTTGCGTAACGAAATAGAAAAGATTGTTTCCATTACGGATGCGGGGATGGCAACATCGGGTAATTATCGTCAGTTTTATTATCTGAACGGGAAAAAGTACTCTCATACGATTGACCCTCGTACCGGGACACCGGTAAATCATAATCTGCTTAGTGCTACGGTAGTGGCACCTACCTGCATGGAAGCCGATGCATTTGCTACAGCGTTCATGGTGTTGGGCAAGGATAAGGCGCTTGAGTTGTGCGAGGCTACTCCCGGAATGGATTGTCTGTTGATATATGCGGATGATGATGGACAAAGCAGGGTTGTCTATACCGATGGTTTTGCCCGTTATTTGCTTGGTGAGGAAGATTGAAGGCTGCAGGGTGATTGTCCTTGAGTTATCCGGGAAAGACGTTCCTGGATTTGGAACAGCCGATGGCTGCTGTTTTTGGAAACGTTTTGGTTTTATATGAATGTGTAAAGGCTTTGTTTTATGTGAAATATTTTTTTATTCATGATTAATTCTTTAATTTTGCACGCTGATTTTATATGAAAAAGTATATTGTTCTTATAGCAGTCACAATATTTCTGTTTTCGTGCAACGAATATCAGAAATTGTTGAAAAGTTCGGATGCGGATTTGAAGTATCAGAAGGCTGTGGAGTATTTTGACAAAGGCGACTACATGCGCGCACAGACCTTGTTTGATGAGGTGACGACTTATTATCGGGGTACGGAACGTTCGGAGACTCTGTTGAATTATATTGCACGTTCATACATGGGGCAGAAAGACTATTATTCGGCCACAGAATATTATAAAACGTATGTGCGTACGTACCCGAAAGGGAAATATGTACAGGAAGCCAAGTTCATGGTAGGCTATTGTTATTATCTGGATTCGCCCGATGCCCGTTTGGATCAGACTGCTACCAAAAATGCCATTGAGTCCTTTCAGGAGTTTGTGGATATTTATCCGGAGAACGAACGGGTGCCGGAAGCCAACCGGCTGATAGATGAACTGAGAGATAAATTGGCATATAAGGAATTGTTGAATGCCCGTTTGTATTATAATTTGGGTAATTATTTGGGCAACAATTATATGTCAGCGGTTATTGTGGCTCAGAACGCTTTGGAAAATTATCCTTCGACTACCTATCGTGAGGAATTGAGCATGCTTGTCTTGCAGTCGAGGTATCAGCAGGCGGTACAGAGTATTTCAGAAAGAAGGCAGGAACGTTTCATTGAAACAATTGATGAATATTATAGTTTTATCAATGAGTTTCCTGATGGAAAATTCCGCCGGCAGGCCGACCGTATTTTGAGGGAAGCCCGAAAGGTTGTACCTGAATAGAGAATGAAGTAGAAAAAGATCAATTAATGTTTTTACTAATATAAATTGCGATGGATTACAAGAAGATCAATGCACCTTTGAGCACAGTGACACGCGACATGCCGGCTTTGAGTGCGGAAGTGGGTAATGTGTACGAAACTGTTAAAATTATAGCTAAGCGTGCGAATCAGATTAGCGTGGAATTAAAATCGGAGCTGGAAAAGAAACTTTCAGAATTTGCTTCTTATAATGACAATATCGAAGAAGTGTTCGAAAACAGGGAACAGATTGAAATTTCGCGTTTTTACGAAAAACTTCCCAAACCGACCCTTATTGCGACGCAGGAATTTATTGAAGGAAAAATATATTATCGCAATCCGTTGAAGGATAATAAAATCAATAAACCGGAATAAAAAACAGTTTTCCGACCTGTGTTTATTGGAATTATATAAGAGAATATCTTCCTCAGTTGTCGGGATGATATTCTTTTTTTATTTTCATTAGATGGGTAGTCGACGGTGTGTGCAAAAATACTTTGCATACGTGTACAGAACTGTTCGATATGCCTAAGGGACGGAAGATATTAATAATCGATTATGTTGCAAGGCAAAAGAATTTTATTGGGGGTGACCGGAAGCATTGCTGCCTACAAGTCGGCACAACTTATTCGCTTGTTGGTAAAACAGGGTGCGGAAGTGAAAGTGGTTATGACCCCATTGTCAAAAGAGTTTATCACTCCTTTGACATTGGCCACATTGGCAAAGAATCCGATTTTGGTTGATTTCTTCGATCCGACAAACGGAAACTGGAACAGCCATGTGAGTCTTGGACTGTGGGCAGATGCTTATCTTGTGGCTCCGGCAACAGCCAATACGATAGGAAAAATGGCCAACGGCATTGCCGATAACCTGTTGCTTACAACTTATCTTTCGGCAAAGTGTCCCGTCTTTGTGGCTCCGGCAATGGATTTGGACATGTATGCTCATCCGGCGACCCAGCGCAATTTACAAACGTTGCGTGAAGTAGGAAATCACGTCATTGAACCGGCAGCGGGTGAATTGGCCAGTGGGCTGGAAGGAAAAGGGCGTATGGAAGAACCGGAAAATATCGTACGCTATCTGGATGATTTCTTTACGGAAAAAACTTTGCAAGGGAAAAAAATCTTGATAACAGCCGGTCCCACATACGAAAAGATAGATCCGGTACGTTTTATTGGTAATTATTCGTCAGGAAAGATGGGCTTTGCCATTGCCGAGCAATGTGCAAAACGGGGAGCGGATGTTACCTTGGTGGCAGGGCCTGTGCAGTTGAAATGTGCGCATCGTAATATCAAGCGTATTGATGTGGAGTCGGCAGAGGAAATGTATAGAGTTGTAACGGGTAGTTATCCGGAAATGTCGGGAGCGGTGTTGTGCGCTGCAGTGGCCGATTTTGCTCCGGCAGAACAAGCCAAAGTCAAGTTGAAAAGAGGGAAAGACGCTTTATGTCTGGAACTTGAGCCTACGCAGGATATAGCGGCAACCTTGGGAAAAACAAAGCGGAACGGTCAGTTTTTGGTGGGGTTTGCTTTGGAAACAAACGATGAGGAGGTACATGCTTTGGAGAAAATGGAACGGAAAAACTTTGATTTTATTGTGCTCAACTCGTTGAACGATCCGGAAGCCTGCTTCGGTTACAATACGAATAAGATAACGATACTGACTCGTGAAGGTAGCAGAAAGCCTTTTGAATTGAAATCAAAGGACAAGGTGGCAGAAGATATTGTCAACGAAATAGAGCAACTTTTTTAATGTATAAAGATCAATGAGGCATAGTCTGTTTATATTTTTATTGTCTTTGTTGCCGGGTGTAATGTCGGCACAGGAATTGAATTGTACGGTGCAGATTAATTCGGACCAGATTGAGGGAACCAATAAATCGGTATTTACCACTTTGCAGACTTCCATCACCGATTTTATGAATAACAGGCGTTGGACTGAAATGAGCTTTACCAATCAGGAGCGGATTGAGTGTACGTTGAGTTTTATTGTGTCGAAGTATGAGAATGATGTATTGACAACAGAACTGACCGTGCAGTCGCGACGACCGGTGTATAATGCCAATTATAATTCGACACTGTTCAATTTTCGGGATACGGAAGTAGAATTTGAATACAAGGAATTTGATCAGCTGGAATTGGTAGAAAACACTTTCACATCGAATCTGACTGCTATATTGGCATATTATGCTTACGTCATTATCGGTTACGACATGGATTCTTTCTCACGTTTGGGTGGAACTCCCTATTTTCAAATGGCAGAGAGCATTGTTTCTTCGGCCCAGTCAACGGACTATGCCGGCTGGAAAGCTGAACTGTCGAATTCAAAAAACCGTTATGCCTTGGTGAATAATTTGTTGGATGAGGCTTTTAAAAAGTACAGGGGTTATTTCTATGAATATCATCGCCTTGGCTTGGATGAAATGAATGTCAATTTGACCAATGCACGTGCCCGTATAGCTGAAGGATTGCCTTTGGTAAGGGAGGCGAACCGGGCACGTCCGAGTGCTATAGTAGTCACGATATTTATGGATTCCAAAACAGATGAGTTGGTCAATATATTTTCAGGAGCTCCTCAGGAGGAAAAACAAGGTGCGGTTGAAATTCTTTCGGATATAGCGCCTACCCGTTCGGCTGATTGGGAACGGATTATGAATGCAGATGCGTGACATGGAAGTGTTTTTATTGCTTGCGTTATAGAAACAAAAAGACCGGCCGGCGAATTTCTCGCCGGCCGGTCTTTTTGTTTCTATGTGGATTCCGATTAAATCCAACGTACATAACAGAAATCCTGGCGGTGTGGCAGGGCTTCGTTTTTCGGGAACATACGGAAACTGTATTTGAATGAGCCAGCCAGTTCGAGTTGCATGTTGGCATGGTAATACAGTTTAGATCCTTCACTCTTGACCAATTGCAGTTCTACTGTATGGAACAGGCTTTCTTCGTTGTTTTTGCCTGTTTTTGTAATGACCATTTCCACTCCGATACCTTTTTCGTTCAGTTCCTTGGTGTCGAGTATGACATTCAGGTCGTAAACTTCGCCTACAATCGGATTGTGTATTAAATGTTCGGGAAGATCGACCGAAACGACCTCGATGGAATTCCATCCCTGTGCTATTTTTTCTTTCCACGCTGCAATTTCTTTTGCTTTTGCAAAATCATTGGCTTTCAAAAGGGCAAAACGAGTAGCTTGTTTGGAATAGAAACGGTTGATATAGTCATCAATCATACGTTTCGTGGTGAAACGGGGTGTTATTTCAGCAAACGACTTCTTGATGAATTGAATCCATTCCGGTGAATAGCCTTTGGTGTTTTTAGCAAAGTACAGCGGAATGATTTCATTTTCCAGCATATTGTATATGGTTGCTGCATCAAGTTCATCCTGATAGGTCTGGTTTTCGTAGGTACGTTTGTCGGTCAAGGCCCAACCGGCTCCTTTTACATAACCTTCAAGCCACCAGCCATCGAGTACTGAAAAGTTAAGTACCCCATTCATCTGGGCTTTTTCACCAGATGTTCCCGAAGCTTCGAGCGGACGGGTTGGTGTGTTCAGCCAAATGTCTACACCTGAAATCAGGCGTTTGGCCAAGCGCATGTCGTAGTTTTCAAGGAAAATGACTTTGCCGAGGAACTGTGGCATACGAGATATTTCGATAATACGCTTGATTAATCCCTGTCCTCCTCCATCAGCCGGGTGAGCCTTGCCGGTAAAGAGGAATTGAACCGGATGCTGCGGGTCGTTTACGATTTTTGACAAACGGTCGAGGTCTGTAAATAACAGATGAGCTCGTTTGTAGGTGGCAAAGCGACGTCCGAAACCAATGATGAGTGCGTTGGGATTGATTGAATCCAAAATGGAAACCACCGCTTTCGGATCACCTTGCGATTTGAACCACGACTCCTTGAACTGAATGCGAATGAATTCTATCAGTTTTGATTTCAGCAGCATACGCGTGTTCCATATTTCATCATCAGGGATGTCGTATATTTTTTGCCAAATCTTACTGTTGGACTGGTCATTGAAAAAGTTGTCGCCGAAATATTTTTTATAGACGTCTTTCCATTCTGAAGCGGCCCAGGTTGATAAGTGAACCCCGTTTGTGACATAGCTTACGTGTAATTCTTCGGGAAAATATCCTTTCCATATTGGATTGAACATCTTTTGTGACACTTTACCGTGTAGCCAACTTACACCATTTACTTCTTGGCATGTGTTGCAGGCAAATACACTCATGCTGAATTTTTCACCATGGTTTCCGGGTTGTTCGCGTCCCATGTCGATAAATTCATCCCATGACAGTTGCAATTGGGCCGGGTAACCTCCCATGTATTTTCCAAACAAACCTTCATCAAAACTGTCGTGTCCGGCCGGAACAGGAGTGTGTACGGTGTATAGCGAACTGGCACGTACTACTTCGAGTGCCTGGTTGAATGTGAGTCCCCGGTTTATATAGTCAACCAGACGTTGCACGTTGATGAGTGCGGCATGGCCTTCATTACAGTGGTAGACTTCTTTTTCGATACCTAGTTTTTTCAATGCGAGGATACCTCCTATACCCAGCATGATTTCCTGTTTCAAGCGGTTTTCCCAATCTCCTCCGTAAAGTTGGTGTGTGATGGAACGGTCAGATTCGCTGTTCAGTTCATTATCTGTATCCAGTAGGTAGAGGGCAATACGTCCCACCTGCACTTTCCAAATATAGGCATGTACCAGACGGTCGGGATAAGGCACATCCACTACTACCGGATGGTCGTTTTCGTCTTTCACCTGTTTAATGGGCAATGCGTTGAAATTTTGTGGTTCATATACGGCTATCTGTTGTCCATCCATTGACAGGGATTGTGTAAAGTATCCGTATCTGTACAAAAATCCGATAGCGGTCATGTCCACGTGGCTGTCGCTGGCTTCTTTCAGATAGTCTCCGGCCAACACCCCAAGCCCTCCAGAGTAAATTTTAAGCACTTCACTCAAACCGTATTCCATGCTAAAATAGGCTACTGTCGGCTTTTGTTTGTCAAACGGTTGTTTTATGTAGTTTTGAAATTTTTCATATACATAGTCAAGTCGTTCGAGAAACTGTTCGTCTTTGCTCAGTTCAAGCAGTTTCTTGTAGCTTAAGATGTTGAATAGTTGAATAGGATTGGATGATGCTTCTTTCCATGCCGTCCGATCTATATTCCGGAATAGATTGCGTGCATCGCAGTCCCAACACCACCACAAGTTATAAGCGATTTCCTCCAACTTGTGAAGGTTTTCCGGCAGATTGGATTTTACTTGGATGTCTCTCCAATTTGCCTCGTTCACATTGTTCACTTTCACTTTCATAATGATACCTATTATATAATGTTTAATATTCAAAACAGAATGGTTAATGTTCAAAGATTAGTATCGACCTTTAAGCATTAACCATTCATTCGTTGCTTTTGCAACACTTGTGTTTTGAGCGTTGCAAAAATACTATTTTTTATAAAAGGAATCAATCATTATCGATAGAAAAACAGATAATGATCACACCTTTTTCCCGTTCTTTCTCAATGCAATGTCGTATGCCTGTTCATAATACCGTATGAAGTGCTTCCAAAGTGCTTTTTCAGCGATGGCAGCAGCCTGCTTTCTCAGGTTCTTTACACTTTGTTCATCGTAGGATGCAAATTTGTATATCATTTCCGCTATTTTATAAGCGACTTCCGAACCATTGTAATCAGAACGGTGAATGACTCCCACACTCTTATCTATGTCTTGAGGAGTATGTGAAACCCATTGTCCGAAGCCCGACAAATCGGTCGTTATGGTCGGTACGGAGAAGGCGATACTTTCCAGCGGTGTGTAGCCCCATGGTTCGTAGTAGGACGCAAATACGGTCAAATCCAACCCGATGAGCAAATCGTAATATTTTTTATTGAAAATACCATCTTGACCATCCAAATAAGACGGAATGAAAACCACTTTCACCCGTTCTTCTTTTTTGTTGTTCAGATGGAACCATCGAATGGCCGACATGATGCTGTCGTGTTCGAAATCGTGCAGGTCATGGGTCGTGTATACGTTACCGCTGCTTAACGGTACGCCCGGGTGCTCCAGACTATAAGCCAGGTCAATCCGTTTCCTGTCTATGTACGATGGGATGACGAAAAAAGCGACTACTTGTCTTTGCGGATTCATTTCGGACAGGCGTTTAAGCGATTCGATAAATACATCCAACCCTTTGTTTTTATATTCGTAGCGTCCGGCGGTCCCAATGAAAAGGGCATTGTCATCAAGTTTGTATCCGAAAAGGGTTTCTGCCACTTTCCGTAACAAATCATGGGCTTCTTTCCGTTTTTTTGTGAAAATTCGTCCTTTGGGCACAAAATCATCCTCAAAGCCGTTAGGGGTTACTATGTCCGGTGTTTTTTCAAGCAATTGCGCACATTCTGTAGCGGTGATATCGCTTACCGTTGTAAAACAGTCGGCGGTGTGTGCGGCTGTTTTTTCTGTCGAATGTTTTGACACCATGTTCAGTTCATACGACATTTGGTCTCCGTTGTACTCTTTCAGATAGTTGTACAAGGGTTTGTTGTTTCCGGCTATCGAACGGCCAATCGAAGTGGCGTGGGTGGTGAACAGTGTGGCTACTTCAGGCATGTGTTCTTTCAGGTAATATATGCCGAATGAAGTTTGCCATTCGTTGAAGTGGGCTACTGTTTTTTGCCGGCATGACAGTTTGAAGAAGTGGCAAAAACTTTCGATTATCATCCCTGCTGCATATCCAAACATGGACGATTCGTCATAATCGCCGTATGCGGCAATGGAGTTGACACCGAACAGTTCCCACACATGTCCGTAAATTTCGTTTTTCTTCAGAAACAAGAACCTGAAATCCACGAGTACTGCCATAGGGTTGCCCGGTACATTCCAGCGTCCGACCCGGACGGGCAGATGGTAGGTGTCTTGCGTATGTTTTTTCCAATCGGCAAACGCATTGGGCAGTTCGGTGAAGTATTGGTTGGGTTTCCCATCCCATACATCAGGACCAATGAATATAAGTTTGTCCGAATGCTTTTTTTGCAGTATCGAGGCTCGTGTAGACAACACGGTGTATATTCCGCCAACCATGTTGCAAACCTCCCAGCTTGTTTCGAATATGTATTCGGGGACAATTTTTTCAGACATTGTATATATGTTTAGGATATAATCAGTTGTTTCTTTTTGTGAAGTGCACAAAAGTAATGATTTTTGTAGGAAAAGCGTGTTTTTTTTACAGTTTTTCATTTCTCTTTTTGGCAGGGCGGTGGATATACGACAATAGAGAATACGTGAGTTCGGGATAAGAGAGAGCATGTGAGTGCCTGTAAGGTACAATTTGCATAACCGTAGGGCAAAGCTCTGCGGCGACCTGCGGGCAGACAGGCCGAAACATTGTCTTTATGCCTTAGGTCGTTGACCTAAGGTTACGCAAAGTCAGGCTTTCCAAGCCACCGAACCGGCGCAAGGCATTTGTTATCCCGAACTGACGTTTTTCTTTGCTTTGTTCGTACCCCCTCGCCCCGTTGGGGCTTGCTGTCTTTGGTCGGAAACTTGTTCATAGGGCGATGCCCTATGCTATGGGATGCAAGCCTTTCAGGCTTGTTTCCTGCTTGCCTGGTAGGCAGGACAGGCAAGAACCTCTATCGCAAAAGCCCGAAGGGCTGTAAGCGCACAGCGTAGGGCAACGCCCTACGGACAGTTAGGCAAGCAAGAACAAGGCAAGCCCCAACGGGGCGCAAGCACATTGGGGGTAAGAATTCCAAGCAAAAGCAAAACCAAAGCAAAAATACGTGAGTTCGGGATAAGAAGGGGCATGTGAGTGCCTGTAAGGCACAATTTGCATAACCGCAGGGCAAAGCTATGCGGCGACCTGCGGACAGACAGGCTGAAACATTGTCTTTATGCCTTAGGGCGTTGACCTAAGGTTATGCAAAGTCAGGCTTTCCAATCCACCGAACCGCTGCAAAGCATTTGTTATCCCGAACTGACGTAAATAATCCCAAATCCAATGACCGGTTTGGGATAATGATGCGCAGAATGGTTGCCGTGTTTTAGGGAGAAGTTTGTGCATCCACTGGCTTGTGTTTGGCTTTCCGACAGCGAATATTCTACGACCCACTATAGTGGGTTGTATGACCCACTATAGTGAGTTATATAACCCATAGTAGTGAGTTGTATAACCCACTATAGTGGGTCGTAGAATATTTGCTGTTGAAATGACGAATTGGTGCGGGCACAATGATAAATGAAAGCTTGCGGACGATGAAAAAACGGACCGTTTGCCACATGGTTCGTGCCGTGCAGGGGGAAGGCAGTTGAAGGAGGCCGGTGGAAGAGCGTTTGCCTGGCATGGCGTATCGGAACGGGTAGGTGCAAGGTGCTTGGATGGTTGTGTGGAGCGGTTGGAAAAAGGGGGTGAATATGCAGCCGGTTTGTTTTTTTGTTTCAACTATGCGTTTCTTCATGGCTTTGGGTCTGTTGGATGGTCGTTATGCGGTACAAACCTTATGTTTAATTAAAATTAACGTTTTTTTTTTTTTTTTTTGTTTTCGGTTTTTTTAAATATTTGGTTATTAATTCATTGTTAAAATATTCGTTTCTGAAGTTTGTTTCTGTAGGTTTACGAAAAGTTAAATTTTGTTGTTTTGATTTTATATTTGCAGTGTTTTTTTTGCAGTTTTTGGAATAACACATATCTTTCGCTATGTTATTGCTTGAAAAACGGTGGGATGATGTTTGAAATGTAGGACTGACATTATTGCAGCATATGGTTGAATGGAGTAATTTGTTTTTGGTCACGAAGTCTATAGATTTCGCAATTTGCATGTGCGGAGGGGCTTTTTTGCTTTCTCGTGCAAAAGGAAGCCGGTCTAAGTATATATTGTCCCTTATCATGCTGTTGTGGGGTGCGTATTATGGACTTAGTCTGTTAAGTTCTTTTACGGGATTATTTGATATAGTGGATATTATGAGTTTAGGTGTATTGAATGTCCGTATGCTTGTAATCGGAAATCTCTATCTGATCATTCTGCTGCTCTATCCAGTGGAGGTGGTACGTCCGGGTTGGCTTAATCTAAAACGGATAGGTTTGCTGTTGTTGCCCTATTTGGTGTTGACAGGGGGATTTTGTGGTATGCAGTCGTTGTTGGAAGAACCATCCCGTTCGTTGAACGATTGGAATGAAGTGCGCGGATATATGGGTGAGTTTAACGTTTGGTTTAGATGGTTGCAAGTGGGGCTTATTTTATATTATTTGTTTCTTCTTTATTATCTTACCTGGCGTTATCATAGTGTCTATGAACAATGGTATGATGCCAATTATTCTTCGACTGAACACATGGAGATATCGTGGTTGCGTAATTACAGCATTGGGGTTATGTTGATAGGGGTTGCTTTTTTTGGTGGAGTTTTTGTCGGAGCGAAAGAAATCTTGCTTGCTCATACAGTGATAGTGGCGATTTTTTTCCTTTATACATTTTACAAAGGACTTTTTCACAGCAACCCTTACACGGAAGATTTTTTCCGGGATACGTTAGATGAAACCATGGCCCGTCAGGAATTGGAAATGCGGGAACAGACCGAACAGAATGGCAAGTTGACGGAAAATGAAAATGACTTTATCAGGAAACTTCCTTTTTATCGGAGTGAGGTGGAAAACTGGCTGGACAACAAGAAGCCTTATTTGAGAGCTGATTTCAAGTTAATGGATGTGGCAGAAATCTTGCCGCTGAACCGTTCATATCTTTCTCGTATATTCAATGAAGGTTTTGGCAAAAGCTTTAGTGTGGTGGTACGCGATTATCGCATACGTGAGGCCGAAGAACGCTTGCTGACTCAACCGGATATTCCGGTAGGAGAAATAGGAGAATTGTGTGGATTCTCTTCTCCTTCGGTTTTTCATCGTTGTTTTGTTCAGCAGCATGATGGTATAACTCCGCGGGTCTATCGGGAGCAAAACAACTCCATGGAAAAAGAACTTTAAAATCTTTTTGAGGAAAGATTTGGAGGAGTTGTCTTTGTGTTGTGTGACGTATTACTCGTATGAATTTGTCGTTTTAACGGTAAAGTCATATTTTTATTACTTCAAAGTTATCGTCCCACGTATGTGGGACACGTGTCCCATATATGTGATACACGTGTCCCACATACGTGGGACGTTCTTTTCACCTAGGTGAAAAGAGAACTTTAAAGGTATAAACACACGACATGATGCAGACACACCGATGACATTTCCTTTTTCCCTGATTATTTTTATCGTTATGACGTTAATGTCCGACGAAATACTTTTGTTCTTGTGCCGAACCGAACTCACGCATAATTTTTAGAATGGCAAAACATAAACCGGAAAAACATGAAACAACCTGCATGTGCCGACACGTTTTTGTGGGTGTATATGAATCGGTTTTGTTTCTTCGGTTCATTCCATCAAATTTGTTTCAATGCTCTTTATGGTGTGTTTTTTTTACGAATTACAAATTTGTTTTTACAAAATGCAAATTATATTTTGTGTGAAAGTAGATTGTTTTTTGGTAAAAAATGAACTGTTTCCTTTTTTTTTTTACGGAATGTAAATTTGATTTTATAAAAGGTCAAAAGCCGGGCGTTCGGTCGGTCGTATCTTTGCATGACGAATGGCAATAGTCTCAGAAAGAATTGTTGAGTCATTGTCGGGAGCCTATCAGGAGAGATTATGTGGAAATATTCTTTTATAATTTTAATGGCTGTGGGTGTCAGTTTCTTTTCGTACGGACAAACTGTAGCTGTCAAGACAAACGCCTTGTTGTGGACTACCGGTTCGCTCAATGTGGAACCGGAATTGCGCGTGGGGCAACGTTCTACTGTTTCACTTGCCTTGTCTTGGAATCCGTTTACCATGAATGGTGCGGAAGATGTTAACATGAAATGGAAACATTTCATTGTGCAACCTGAATACCGTTATTGGTTCTGTCATGCTTTCAGCGGTCACTTCATAGGTATTCATCCCGGGTATGCCCATTACAATGTAGGTGGAGTGGGGGTCCGCAATGATTTGTTCGGCCGTTTCTCACGTAGCCGCTATCAAGGGGATATCGTTTCGCTTGGTGTTGGATATGGTTTCCATTGGATTCTTTCGCCTCATTTCAGTATGGAGGCCGAGGCCGGCATCGGAGTGGCGTGTACGTGGTATGACCGTTATTGTCATAAAGTGTGTGGAAGTTTTTATGAGCATGTGGCCGCAAAATGGTTGTTTGTACCTACCAAACTGTCTGTTTCATTTATATACGTTATCAAATGATGAAGAATTTAAATATATATATTCTTTTGTTTCTTTGTCCGTTGCTGGTCAGCGCTTATGCTGCTGAAGAATCGCGCGACAGCTTGTTGTTTGAATGGCAAAGTCGTGATTCTCTGCATGTACATTTACGGCTTACGGCAGGTGATGTGTCACTGAAAACCGATTATAGAGTGCTGGTGACTCCTTATGTAACATCGGCGGTGGATACGTTTGTATATCCGTTGGACACGGTGGAGTTTGCCGGCAGGCGCAATCGTAAATACAATGACCGGATGGCTGTGTTGGAAAATCAACCCCGGCGTTTCCCGGTTCTGGCTCCCCTGGACACGTTGTGGTTGGATACATTGTTGCGGGTTGAACCATGGATGCGCGATACGACACTGTGGCTGTGTATTGCCCGAACGTTGGATGGTTGTTGCAGTTTCGATACGTTGGATACAGAGTGCCTGGCGCAGACACGTTACGTGCAACCGGCGGCAAAGGCTGGACTGACTCCCGTGTTGAGTCCGGTGTTGCCTGATAATGCAGCGGAGCAGTTGGTTTTGGAAGGCGAAAGTCTGTTGTCGCCCATTTCGGACTATACTCCGTTTGATTTGAACTTGCCATATCCGAGCGGAGCGGCCCATGTGCGTTTCAATCAGGATGAATGGAACGTGGATGCCGGTTTTTCTGGTAATGTACTGGCTTTGCAGCGTATAGGAAAAATTCTGGAAAGGGTACAGGCTGACTCGGCATCGCGCATTGTGCGTATCGTTATAACGGGAACGGCTTCGCCTGATGGACCTTTGCCGAAGAACCGCCGTTTGGCCGGGCTGCGCGCAGATGCTTTGAAAACATATATAGAGACACGTTTTGACACGGCCGGAGTCGTCATTGAAACAGTGAATGCCGGTGAAGGATGGGGAAATCTTACGGCTTTGTTACGTGCTGCGACCGTTGATGAACTGCCTGAGCGTGAAGGACTGTTGCGTATCATAGAAAAATACTCTGACCCGGACCGTCGGGAGCATTTCCTGCGTACTTACAAACAAGGGAGGCCTTTCGCCCGTCTGTTGGACATGTTTGATGTGCAACGTACGGCATCGGTAGTTCGACTGTATTACGAAGCGGAGTCGGACACGGCGGCTTTTATCATGAACGATGCCATACGTTTTATCCAGTATGGTTCTTATCAAACGGCAGTGGACTTGTTAGAGTCTTTGGATGACAACCGCCGGTATAACATTTTAGGTACGGCTTACTACATGGTCGGCAGACGCGAGGAAGCCATGAAGTGCTTTGAACAGGCCGCCATATTGGGCGATGAGGATGCTTATGAAAACTTGAAACAGCTTACACAGAGCAATGAACAGTTGAAAGTGAGGAGTGAGGAGTGAGTAGCGGGGAGCGAGTAGTGAGTAGTGGGTAGCGGGGACTAATCCAAGGCCTGAAAGGCCGCAAGCGCATAGCATAGGGCATCGCCCTATGAATAAGAGCAAAAAAGGAACAAGCCCCAACGGGGCGTAAGCGAAAGAAGAAACAGGAAACAATTAACAATTATATTCATTCATTCATTTATTTATTTATTAAACAAAACAAATTTATGAGAAAACAAATCACGAAATCCGCTTTGTTGATGGCGGTGATGGCAGGTGCGTTGACATTCAATGCCTGCAAAAACGAAGAACCTAATCCGGGAGTAGATCTGAATGGTCCGAAAACCAATGTTACCGTAGGAATGACTTTGGCCAAAAAAGCCTCTGCTCCGAAAAAGATGGCCAAAAGTGCCATTTCGGGCAATGACCTGAACATGAACGACGATGGAACTATCCAGGATGTGAAAAATGTGGTCATTGTGCCGATGGTAAAGGGAGCCAAACTGCAACCCATCAAGTTGGGCACCTATGTTAGTGGTACAACGACGACTCACTATCGCACGGCTACCATTTTGCAGACAACCGATGAATTCCGTGTGTATGGTAACATGCCCGAGAAATGGTATAATGAAATGGATACGAATGCTGTGTTCTCTATCGCAGCTTCGTATTTGACTATTGCAGAATCAGTTGAAACAAACAAACCTACAGTTGGAACTTATTATGCTCCTCATCCATTGTATTATTATGTGGATGCCTTAGGTTCAACCAATGGCTTCCAAGTGGCTCAGGGTTTAACTCCGGGCGACTGGGAAACGGCTTCTTATGGTAATCCTGCCAATGGACAAGTTGGTGACAACAATCGGGTGAAAATAAAAGGTGTGAACTATGCCGTAGGGGCACTTGTTGCCGGCGTAAGGGCTGCACTGACTACCGAAGCCGCAGACAAAGACATGTTCTATAGTGTTACAGGCGTTGAGGATGATGCTTGCTCATGGAACGAATTGGTCACAAATGGCGGAACACAGCAAATGGACATTACGGGGGTGGTCATAGCCGGACAGACCAAGACGTTCACCGAAACATTTACCCGCAGCGGAAGCGAGGTGGTGCCTGTATATGCTGCGGCTAACAACGTGACAATGAAGGATGCGGCTCTGAATTTTGAAACAGGTAGTAGTGCTAAAGTGTTAAATGCCAATATTTACAGCACTGTAGCACCCGAAGACGGACAGACCGTGCTGCTGAACTTCCAATTCCAGAACAAGACCGGAAAATACTTCAAGACAAACGATGGGGTGGAAGTAGCTCCTGATGGTTATTTCTATCTGCAGGCTTCTATCAGCAAGACCGATAAGGACATTTTTGCCGCTGACTTCACTACGTTGGTCAACGGTAAGGTGACCGATTGGGGCAAGGCCAGCAGCACGGTGGTTGAATCGACTGAAGTGGAAATCGGCATTGAAATTGACACCGACTGGCAGCAAGGTACCGTTTACGAAGTGGAAATGTAAGAAACGGTGGAAAAGTTGAAAATGGAAAGCTGAAAGTTGAAAGCGGTTTGGCAATGACTGGTTGTTCATTGTACATCGTTTTCAACTTGCAACTTCCCATTCACAACGGGTTGCAGGAGGCTGATAACTTCCTGTAACCGCAAGAAAAATATAGGAAATGAATAACAGAGGGTTGAAAAAGAACACCATGTGGTGTGTTGTCGTACTGGTGGCAAGCATGTTGCTGGTAGGATCGTGCATTGACGAAGACTTGTCGAAATGTTCATCGCCATGTACCGATGTTACGATACGTTATCTTATTGCGGCGGAAAACAATTTGGATCCGGCGTTTGATTGTAAGATACATTCGTTGCATGCCGGTTTTTGGAATTCGTCCGGTGTGTTGAGTAATGAAATCATACTCGGTGAGGAGGATTTACCCGACAGTCTTATCTTTGAAATAACCCTTCCTGCCGATGATTATAAACATGTGGTGCTGGCCAATTGTACACAGGATGATGGAACGCATCGTTTGTTTGCCGATGATTTGGAACAGGTGACATTCGAGCGGAATGTGCTGTCGGCCGATACGATTCGTGCCATGTCCGAAGCTGTTTTTTCCGGAGTGTTGGAAATGAACCTCAACAGTCAGAACCGGACAGAATATGTTGTCGGGTTGCATCCGTTAGTCAGCCGTTTGGAACTTACGGTGCATGTGGCCGATGAATTGTCGAACGTGCGCTGCTATGTGGGCAACACCATGATGGGATGGCATGTGTGGTCGTCGGAGATGATGGAGAATGAACAGCTTGTAACCGATGCCACCGGTTTTGCCTTGGAGTCGGAAGAACATGTGTGGCTTTATGGATTTTATGCTTTCCCCACTTCATATCAACCGGCTGCAGATTCGGAAATGAACGTTTCGGGGAAGTCCAAAGCAACCGATGCAGATGCCTGGAAACTTTATTTTCTGTCCGACTATCTGGATAACGGCGTGAAGAAGACCGTGCAACATGTGTTTTTGTTGAAAGAACCGCTGTATGCCGGACAAGTGTTTAGGGGCAATTTTGCGCTGACACCGTCAGGAGGGACATACAATGATGTGGAAACCGGTGTGGAAGTGGACACCGACTGGAAACCGGGCGGAAATACAGATGTGGAAATGTAGGTGTAGTAACAAATGTAAAGGTGGGTTGATAAAACCCGCTTGAAATATAAAAGTTGATTATTAGGTGTTAAAATGAAGAACGGATTTTGTTGGATAGGATGGGTTTGCCTGCTATTTCTGCTTGTAGCTTGTGCGGAAAACGAGCCGTTGGGTTCAACTCAGCAAAGAGCGGTACAACTTCGCGTTCATTTGATGCATCCTACACGGAAAACTGCCATTCACGATCCGGGACAGGATCATGATGAATACCATCCGGACTGGCACACTATGGCGGTTTATTTGGCATATGCAAACGGAAAAGTGTCTTCCTATTGGTTCACTCGCGATACTTATCAGTCACAAGGTGGCAGCTTGCTTATCATGGCCGAGGAAGGAAGCGTGCGGGTGTTTGCCGTGACGTTTGGCGGTGAGCAGACTTTTGAAAGAATGACGCGTTGGGAAGAACTGCGTAATTTGTCCACGTTGGATCTTGCAGTAGTGAACGACAGAAAGAACTATATGTTGAGTTTGTATAGCGGATACAGTGAAAGCTATTTTACGATAGACAAGGAGTCGGAAGGAGTTCCGGTATTGAATTTGACCTTGCACCGTTTGGTGGCAAAGGTCGATGTACAGTATGATGTGCAGGATGCTTACGAACTTGGCGGATATACGCAGGCTGTCATGTCGCGAATTACATTTAGAGGTGCCGAACGTGGCTTCTTCTTTCCGAACGAGGCGGTTGGGGCACCCTCACCCGGCTTGAATGATATACAGGTCAATTCTACCGCCGCGGTCAGCGAACGTAACGGCCGTTGCACTTTTTATACTTTCCCCGGCATGCAGAATACGTTCGACTTTTCTGTGACGTATGCAGGAGATGGACCGTTGCAGGGAGAAAAGAGTTATCAGGCCCGTTTTTCGCAACCTTTGGAGCAGAATACATGGCATTATGTTCAGTTGAATGTGAGCGGGAGCCGTACGGATGTTGTCGGAGAGATAGAACTGGTGGGCAATTGAACGTATGACAATCCGCTTGGGTCTTTATTCGGACTATGTACCAAATGTGTTTAGCAAGAAAAACTTATTGTTGCTCTTATGGGAAAAAGGGCGTTGCTTTGAATAACTAAAAAGAGTATGAGTTATTGGATATTTGATATGATACGAAACAAAACAGTCAGGCTGATAGTTTTCATGTGCTGTTCTTTGTGTGCATGGCCCCTTTCAGCAAGAACATTCTATGTGTCTCCGGCAGGTATTGGCGGAGGAACTTCGTGGAGTGATGCCGTTTCATTGGAAACAGCATTGCAACAGGCGGTTGCCGGCGACCAGATATGGGTGCAGGGTTTTGAAATCATAACGCATGTGAATCAGGTGTATGTGGCTCCTTCCGATGGGTTTACGGTCAAATCAGGGGTGCAGCTTTATGGCGGGTTCAAGGGCGATGAGACCGATATCAGCCAGCGTGAGACCTTGGGCAAGCCATATCAGTTGAAACATCGTTCTGTATTGTCGGGAGATATCAACAAGAATGATTCGGTAGATAATGTCAATCTGATTTTTCCGGGTAATACCACGCGTTCGGACAATGCCACACATGTGGTAAACATCAATATGGATCCACAGTCGGGTGGTAATAACAATACTTATCCGACAGTTATCAATGGTTTTTCTATAGGAGGCGGTCACGCCGATGGTGTCAATGAAAAAGGGGGGGGCGTTTATGTGTCAGGAAACAATACGGGCGGTGGTATTTTCCGCATCGAGCGTTGTTTCTTTTTTAACAACTATGCCGTTCAGGGAGGTGCCATTTATGTGGATGCCAATGTAAGGAACAGAAACAACAACCTTTCACTGGTCAGCCAGTGTGTCGTTTTCAATAATGCTTCGGGTGCACGTTCGGGACAGGAAAATTCAGGAGGAGGTATTTATCTGGCCGGCGAGGGAGACATTGTGAATAGTTCCATTTTCAACAATGAGAATGGCGGTGTCCGTTTGTCGGGCGGGGCAAAAGTGGTGAACAGTACGGTGGCTCGCAATACGAATGGGGGCATTGATATGATAGCCTCCGTAGAATCATACAATGTCTATAATACGATTGTTTGGGGAAATTCTTCTCTTTTTGCACAATTCCAGCCCAAATTCAAGAATTCCGCTTTTCATGAAGTACAGACGGGAGATGGGGATGGAAATATTTATGTGACAAAGGAAAACCGTGGGAACACGAATGCTCCTATGTTTGATGCTCCTTCGTTGAAAACCAGTTATGACCGTGATTTCAATTGGTATCAGACAGCCTATCCGCTTTGGTCGTGGAATGTGCTTGAAGGGTCGGTCATGCATGGCAAGGGTGATTTGTTGTTCTATAACCAGGCTGTGTATGGCAACGAAGATATGGCTGGCAATTCGCGCATGAACGGTTCGACTATAGATATAGGTGCTTATGAATTCCAGCAAATGCAGTCAGGGCGTATCCGTTATGTAAAGCCTAAGGCTACCGGTACGGGAGATGGCACTTCATGGGATAATGCATCGAGCGACCTTCAGAAAATGATTGATGAATTGGCCGGCAATAATCCGCAAAATCTTCCGGGCGAGGTTTGGGTAGCTGCCGGAACCTATGTACCCCAGGTACAGATTATTGCTGGAACAACCTATTCCGCTTCGTTTTTGATGCGCGATGGCATCAGTGTCTACGGAGGTTTTGCCGGGACAGAAAGCAGCAAACAAGCCCGTGCAGTGGGAGCGATGCCATGGAATTTTACCCATGAAACTATCTTGGAAGGTAGTTATTACGACAGTGATAAAACCCTTTGGAACGAGGCGAGTAACAAATGGACTCTTACGGCAGATTCGCGACATGTGGTTTTTTTCGCACCATTGCCGTCGGAAGGAAAATCGGGTTTTGAACGAACGACAACGCTGAATGGTGTTACTGTGCGTGGCGGTTATGCACAGGGAAGTACCGGTATTTCTGAATTTCTGACCGATAGGGGAGCAGGTGTTTACATGGGTATTAACGCCGTGTTGGAGAAATGTATTGTCAAGGAAAATTCGGCTACGGGGAATGGCGGTGGTGTCTATTTGTATGGTGGTCGTGTATTGAATTCGTTAATCTACAACAACAATGCCGATGGCGATGGGGGAGCCGTTTATGTAGATAATGCAGGTATTGTTTTGGCTTCTATGCTGGCCAACAATTCGGCAGATAACGGTGCCGGAGTTTATTTGGCACATACAGGAAACTGGACGGATGGAAAATTGCACCCGGAATACCTGATTTTGTCTACTTCTATCGTGTCGAACAATACGAGCCGCCGCAACGGGGCAGTTTATTGTGCCAATGGTGGAGTCTTGCTACAGAATACCATTACGAACAACTATTGTCCTACGGCAACAGATAACACTTCCGGTAGCGCTTCTCGGACGGGTGGATTGTATGTCGATTCTTATGCGCTGGTTGTTAACTCCGTGCTTTGGAACAACACCATTCAGCAATTGAATGTACCGATGTATGCCAAGAACCCGACAACGGCGAAGGTTCGTTTCTTCTATACGGCATTGTCGGGCATAAATAATTCGGTATGGAACAATGTGCTTCAGAAAGAAATCATTCCGCTGGCTGAAAGTAATGATATAGCCGAAGAAGGCGTGCTCAGCCCCGATTTTGAACCAAGTGGAATGCCGACATCTACGGGTGTCAATGCCTCATGGCGCGATATCACCTATTTTTGGCAACCGGTGAAAGGGGCCAATTTGCGGGCGCTTGGTATGACATTGGGAACGTTGCCCGAAGATGTGATTGTGGCTCCGGAAATAGATGTTACCGGAAAAGGTTTTGCACAGAAACCGGCCGTCGGAGCCTATGCAGTGGAAAATTTCGGTATCCTCCCGGAAGATACGGGTGATGCGCTGAAGGTTTATGTGGATGTAGACTGTACAGTGGCCGATCATAATGGTTCTTCCTGGAATAAAGCTTATCGTTCGCTTAATGAGGCCATCGCTTATTTGGCGACTCTTGATGCTGCAACGGTAGGGAGCAGGCGTCTTGAAGTTCATGTGCTTGAAGGTGACTTATGGCCTCGTTATGCGTTTACCAATCTGGATCCTAAAACGGCAACCATTGATATTCCGGCAACCGCCAGTGGAGCTACCTTGTATATTTATGGGGGATATCATTTACTGGAAGACAATGCGACAGCAGTACGCAGTCCGTTGTCCTACCGTTCGGTCATTAACGGTAATCATGAAGGAAAGGATCTGAAGGAAGGACTTTATCATTGCATTACAGTGGCCAAGGGCGCAAAAGTCACCTTGGATGGTTTTCATGTCATTAACGGTTATGCGGCAGGAGAAGCTACACGTCAGTATGGAGCCGGGCTATTGGTGCACGATGGTGCGGAAGTGACTGTAAACAACTGCATTTTTGAAAACCATACGGCACAGGAAGGGGCTGCCATTGATGCCCGTAATGCCACGTTGACCTTGAATAACTGTGTGGTGAACAACAACACGAATATCACAGAAACCGCATCGGTTATCAATTGTCCGAACCTGACGATGAACCATGTAACGGTGGTGAATAATCTCGGTACGGCACCTGCTGTGTTGGGAACTTCTTCTTTTTCGGCAGGAAATACGTCGGGCAATACCTTTAATTATGCTTCCTTTGGTATGGAAGGTTCCAAAAATTTTTCCAATCCAACGAATAAACAAGGAGCAACTTTGGGCTTTGATACCTATTTGGGAGGATATTCAAATTTTGCTCCGTTGACCAGTTCGACGGATGCCGGAAATTTGATTAATAAAGCGACAGGAACACCAGCAGGATTGGTGACGGATATTGTAGGAAATTCGCGAAGCTTGGGTGGAAGTACAGATATGGGTGCTTATGAGGCTAACCTTCCGGTAAATGGTACGGTATTTTATGTGACAGCGGCTGGTGCAGGAAAGAAGGATGGATCGTCTTGGGAAAATGCTATTGCTGGTAACCTAATTTATGATGTGACTAAAAATAGTATAGTAAGTGGTGATATATCAACGACAGATTCAAGATATGTGGGTTTCTATGACGCAACTTCAAGGCCTTATGGAGAAACATCCGGTGCGAGCAAACTGTTTTTTGAACATTTGAACGAATCGAATTTGAATAGTAGTAATGTGAATTATAATACCGCGACTCACGCAGGTGTCACTCACGTTACGGGAGCAAGTGGCATTAATATCCGTAATAATAGGCAAGAACAATATGTGGGTGGTTTGCAGTATGCCGTGGAACGTGCCGCAGCTTTAGCTTCTCTTGACAGCAAACAGCGGACGGTATGGGTTGCAGGCGGTACCTATACCGATTATAAAGGTTTTGTCATACGCGACAAGGTGGATGTTCTCGGTGGTTTCCCTAACGAAGGGACTCCCGGTGAAAACGACCGTCATCCGCTGATGTCACAGTATATCCCTGAAAATGCATCCGATGAGGGACTTGACAAATCAAAATACGAAACAATAATTCAGATTCAGGCCGAACCCCCCTGGACATATAACAATAATAATACTCCGACAGCAAATCCGTCGGCGAACCTTCCGGAAAGGACACGTAAACCGGTGTTGTTCCAGCCGGATGTATGTTTGCCCACTATGTCACCTTCCGGACGTGAAAGTTCTTTCAGTTATTGGGAGTGGGGACGGTCATGGGATAATTGGTCTAATCATTGGATTGATCATGGTTATGGTAGTTCTGTATCAGGTGCAAATGAGGACAATTCAAATAAATACAGATGGGAAGAGCAGTCTGGCGGATATATAGAATATACCGGTGCTAGCTGGGACGGTTTCACTATTCGCCACGGATTCTATACCGATTATAAGGCCAACCGCGACGGTGGTGCCGGAGTACGCATGTTCCGTGGCGTTACGTTGCAGAACTGTGTGGTGACGGATAATTATATTAATAATCATAATAATGCGGCCCGTGGAGCCGGAATCTATTGCGATGGCAATAACAGTAAGGTTATAAACTGCTTTGTCTTGAACAATGCCAATACCTCGGATGAAAGTTATGGCGGGGGTATGTATATGATTCTCGGAACAAGCTATAACACGCTTGTTGCAAACAATTATGCAAAATCACAAGGCGGCGGTATATTTATCGAGGATGCCATGTTCTACAACAACACTGTTGCATATAATCGCTCAGAGGGTTCCGGAGGATTGCATCAATGGACTGCATCATCCGGTACCACTACGACATTATTATTGTATAATACCATTTTTTATGGAAATAGTAACAGGGCAATCGGAGTAGAAAACGTAAATAACTTCAATGGTGCCTGGAACTGTTATGTTTCAACAGCGACCGGTTTGGATTCAAATGTACAAAATAAAATACATGACTCCCAAATCGGACAGAACCTTGCCAATCCGTTTGAGTCGGCAGATGCCCAGATAGAGAACAATTACCGCTTGAACGGGACAACATGGTGCCTGAACAACGGAGCAGAAACTTTGGGTAATGGCTATGATGGAAAACCTGTTGTACTTCCGTATACTGATGTCGATTTTACGGACCGAATCAAAGACTGTACGGTAGATATAGGCGCTTATGAACGCAGCAATCAAGACAATGTGAAACCGGACAACAATGGTTGCTATTATGTTACTCAAAACGGTGCGGGAGCAGCAGATGCTTCTTCCCTTGCCAATGCAGCTTGTGCTATGAAATTGCAGGAGGTGCTCTATGCCGCCGGTGAACGGGCTAAAACGGAGCAGACGGCTATTGTGAAAATAGCCGGTTATGAAGGTGCACCTTTTGTATATCATGCCAATACGTTGAGCAATGCGAACGATCCTCAAAGTTATACGTATGTAATTCCTTATGGAGTGACTGTAATGGGAGGATATAGTGACCAGAACCCCGACTGGGATGATGATAATGACGGCTATAAACGTAACCCGTGGTTATACAAAACTGTTTTGTCGGCCATCAACAACAGTGCGACGTTGGAACAGGAGGTCAACGGGTATCATACCGTTACTTTTGGAGAAAAACCGGAAAATTGGACGAGAGCAGAGCGGAAATCCATCATTGACGGATTATACCTGATTGATGGAAAGGCAACTTCGTTGGCAGGTGCCGGCAATCCCAATACACAAGGCGGTGGAGCCATAGTCCCTGCATGGGCACATGTGCGCAACTGTGTAGTGGCCCGTTGCGAAGCTGTTCAAGGGGGTGGCCTTTATGTGATGCCCGGCGGAACGGTATCAGGCTCTTTAATCATAGAAAACAAAGCGGAAGAGGGGGCGGGCCTGTATGCGGATAATACCCATGTAGGGGCTGGAAACCGGGCCCATGTGGTGTCATGTACCATAACCGATAATGTGGCTTCTTCCATGGGGGGCGGCCTGTTTATGCAGGAGGGGGCTGTGATGGTGACCAATTCTGTGTTGTGGGGCAATTCGGCTTCTTCTGACAAAAATATCAGTGGTGTGCTTACAGAAGCATTGCCGGACGATGTTTGGGCTCAAGTTGCGACGGATGCATCCGGGATTACCGAATTTTATCCCATGAACCATTCGTTTGTGGAAACGTATGAAATGCCGTCGAATTTTGAAAATACAAGTATGGAAAGCAACGAGGAAATTTATTTTACTTCGTCTTCACGCTTGTTGAAGGCTTATTCTCCTCTAATTAAACATGGTATGGAAATCGGTTACCAGGAGGCGATGGTCAATCAGCTGGGCATTGCTCCGTTGGATATGCAGGGTTTGCCCCGTATTCAAGAAGATATGAACCGTGTGGATGCCGGAGCTTATGCGTTTAATGGAGGAACCATTCCAACCGATGTCCTTCTGACACGTATTTTTGTGTCGCAAGGTGCAAATGTCCAATTGCCGGAAGGGGCAAATATGGACGACTATATCGGACGTTCGTTCTATACTTCGCTGGCTTGGCTTGACGATGCGTTGGAGTATATTAGGACTATACGTTCAAAGAACAAGGAATATGAGAATACGAAGTTTGAAATTATGTTGGCGGCAGGTACTTACAAGCCCAGTTACCGGCGTACGGATGCCGTTACTCAAGTAATAGACCAGCGGCGGAATTCGTATGTCATACCACAAGGGGTAAGCATTTATGGTGGATTTAGTGGAGATGAGAAGTATTCATCCGGAGGGATTACCCAGATACCGGGACTGGATGGTGTGTCATTTACCGATATGGCACCAATAAATGATATTTTGTCTGCCCGGATTTACTCCGATTTCAACCAGAATGGTATTGAAGAGCCTTGGGAATTGGCTCATCAGGCGATACTTTCCGGCAATGTCAATGTGTCTGAGCAGGTGAAAAATGTGTATCATGTGGTCTATTCCAATGCCGGCGATAACCCGACGACACTTCATCCCGTGGTGTTGGATGGATTGACGGTGATGGATGGCGAGACGTCCAACGTGCTTAGTGATGTGACGAAAACCGATGAAATAGGTCGTGGAGGTGGAATTTATTCCAATGGAGTTCCGTATGTGCTGAACCGTTGTCGTTTGACCAATAATTTTGCTGTACGTGGTGGAGCGGTTTATATGCGCGATGCCAAGTTGACGATAATAAATTCCATATTGGCAGGCAATGGTACGGTGGAAAATCCACAACCCGAAGTCACCACCCAATTACCCCGGGGGGGAGCTGTATATGTGGCAGGTGTATCGGGCACTCCTTTGATGCATGCAGGTCTTTATGCCATCAACACGCTTTGGGTGAACAATGAAACGGCTGGACAAGGTGGGGCTATCGGTACGAATTATGCAGATGGAATACTGACAGCGTATGTGCCGGAAGTGTCATTGATGAACAATACATTAGCCTTGAACAAAGCTCAAAGCAATGCGGTGATTTACCATCACAACGGTAAAAACACCATTACCAATACGCTGATGTGGGGAAATGAAGCTGTCGGAGAAAACATACCTCAAACCGATGAATCGAACACTGTGATTACTTATAGTGCAAGTGAAACGATTGATTTGACAAAATATAGCGATACGAATATAAAACTGTCCGATGATAATACGGGTGTGTTGGGGCCGAGGTTTGCAAAACCGACATCTGAGGCAGGAGTGTCGGGATTTGATTTGAATGCCCAATGGAATCCGGCTGCGATTTCGGCATTGACGGATGCCGGTAATGGTAAGGAAACGGCAGATGGCATGACGGTTACCGGTGCTTATAATGACTGGTGGGGCGTGGAACTTGCGGATTATAGCGGACAATATATGGAAAACAGCGATGGCTCTACATACAGGCGTTATGCAGGTCCGTTGAAAGAGGATGGAACGCCCGATGACAAACCCATTGACATTGGGGTTTATGAATATCAGTATAAATTGGCATTCTCGGATATGGATTCCATTTATGTGGCTACGGAAGAAAGCGGAAAAGCCGATGGTACGAACTGGGCCAATGCAACTTCCGATTTGCGGGGAGCTTTGGTAGCAATGGCCAATCCTACGGGTGGAAACAGCAAGAACAAGAAGGTTTTTGTCAAGGCTGGTGATTATTCATTGCCGAGACTGTCTTCAGGTGTCGCTTATGTGGTTTCAATGGGTAATACGCAGTATGGTGAATCATTGGAGATAAAGGGATCTTATAATGAATCGGGAGTTCAGGATTTCAGTCATCCAACAATCATTACAACACAGGAAAATAACCAGAATGAAACAACTCTGTTGATGGAGGTTGATGCCAATGATAAACGGGTGTCGATAGATGGTTTGACTTTTATAAACAAGAATTCTGCCGATGGAACCGGATTGAGGGTAAGCTCCACAGACAAAGGAAAGGTTATGTTGAAAAATGTGGGATTCCGTGGAAACCGGACGGACGGTTTGAAAATAACGGAAAGTACAGGTGGAGAATATCTGTTGGTAAATGTTCTTTTTGCCGATGGAGGCACCGGACTGAGTGGGGCGAATGACCGTACGACTGTGGTAAATGCTACATTTGTCAACAACGACAAGGATTTGCTCGGAACAGCTAAAGGCATTTATAATACGGTTTCCTGGAATAATGTCGTGCAGAATTTGTCTTCCGATATGACGGTGAATATGAATGTCGCTATAGAAAGCGGAGTTGACAACGATGATGTGAATAACGGGCCTAATTTCCGCGATCCCGACAATGCGGATATTTACAGCCGGGATTACCGCATTCGTCCGAGCGTGCGGTTGTTGAATAAAGGGAGCAATGCGAATTATTTGGGGCAGGCAGGTGTCACGACGTTTGACAATGAAAAAGATTTTGCTGGCAAAGCCCGCCTGGTCGATAACACGATAGATATAGGTGCCTATGAATATGAGGCCGAGTTGCAGCCGATTGTATATGTCAAAGCCGACCTGACAGGAACGGCGGACGGTAAAAGCTGGAATACGGCACTCGGTGACTTGCAGGGGGCAACAGACCTGGCTGGACTTTATGTGTTGAGTCATTCTACAGAAAACGCTTATGTGTTTGTGCATGGCAACTATCAGGGAAGTACTCCACTGAATATTACGCTTGGAGGAGTCAAAGTGTATGGTAGCATGAACGATGAAATGAGTGACCAGACCGGTACGGAAGAAATTGTGGCCGACTTGTTGTCCAAGCGAAAAGGTGTGCTGGAAACAACCAACCGCTCGACTTTGCAGCATGTCAATCTGTTGGCGGATGGTGTGATAGATGGGTTTGAAATCCATGGAACGGCAACGGTCGGCCGTGGGGTTCTGGCTACCTCAATTATGAAGCATGCAGTAGAAGGCACGGCAGATGGTACGTTTTACAATTCGTTGGCCGAAGCCGATGTACGTGGTGTGAAGGCCGTGAACGTAACGGCTGTCGGTACGATAGAAGAGGTTCCGGGTAGCGGGAACAATCGTGCACTGGTAACGGAAACCAATGGGTATGTCTTGGATTCGCTTTGGCGTTATCAACTGTCGGAAACATCGGCCGATCTTGATCCGGCAGACGTGCGTATCGATATTGCTGACTATATGGCGAAGGTTGGACATAGTCGTGACTTGATAGGGAACCAGCGTGTCCGTAATACGGTTGACAATGGTTGTTTTGAAACTTGGAATGTAACGGCTGATAGTCAGATTACGTCACAGGACAAGCCCATAGGAAAGTCGGTTGTGTATGTGCGTAAAGGCCATGAATTATCCATTATGCCTGACCTTTATGTGGTGGGCAATGCCTTCAAGCCGGGTTTCCTGCTATTGGAGCATGGTGCCGGTTTGAGGGGCAATGGCAACGACATTGCACTCGACGAGTTTGCGGTAGAGCGCATTCTTGATGCCGGAGGGCATGATTTGGCGGCTATGCCGTTTGCCGTGGATTCTTTGAAAGTGAACAAAGAAATGCCCGAAGCGGCAACATTCTCCTTGTACCGCTATGATGGAGCCAAACGGGCATCTTATACCTATCGTTTCAAAAGTGCTGGCGACAATGATACTTGGGTAAGTCCGAATGTCAACCGTCAGAATCCGACAGAAGGTTGGTTGCTTGAAAGCAATCCGGGTGATACGGTGCGTTTTTATGGCAACGGTTATGCTGAAAACGGGCAGTCCAAGGCAATCCGTCTTATGAAGTACAATTATCGTGAACCATGGAATGTGGATACAGGTTCAGGTATGGGAGGTAACCGCTTCACGCATACTGAAAATATGGGTTGGAACTTGTTCGGTTCACCATTCCTGTGTGCCATGAACTATGAAGACCTGGAATACGGACGTGTGATTTATCGCTATGATGCGGATGGAAACTATACTCCTGTTTATACGTGGAACCGTGAAACGGAACTTCCTCAGCCGGGACATATAGCTGCTGGTTCGGCTGTGTTTACACAAACGGCTACTTTGCGCGATGAGGAATATGTGCCGGTGTCGGTGCGGACCCGTGACATTTCTGACGAATCGTTCTATTCGGGCAATCTGGCGATAGCGTTCGGGCGGAAAGATGAAGCGGATACGGACTTGATACAGTTGACGGCTGTACCTACTGCTGCTGCGAACAGCAGTTACGATGTGGCTGGAGATGGCGTGAAAATGAGCGGTTTTGACAATGACAGTCCGTCCATATACATGTTGCGCGATGGAGGACGCTATTCCCTGTTGTCGGCGGTGGATGTGGAAGGGTATGTGAATGTGGGTGTCAGTGCGGCTTCGGCCGGCTTGTTCGAATTCCGCATCCCGGCAGACTGTGATACTTATGATTACGAAACAGTTTTGTTGCGTGATGCGTTGCTCAACCGCATGGTCGATTTGAAAGAAACGTCTTATGTAATTGAATTGTCCGGAGCAGGCGAAGTGAACAATCGTTTCAGTGTGGTGTTCACTAAATATGATGACAATGAAATTGACCGCACGCTTTCCGTATTTGTGCCGGGCAACGGCCTGTTGGTGGTCAGCGGCATGAGTGCCGGCAGTACAATTCGTTTATATGACGCTTCGGGGTTGTTGATAGACCAGCGGGTGACTTCTGCGGCCGAGGAGCGTTTCCGGCTTCGTCCCGATGAAATATACATAGTTGAGTTGTACAATGAAGACAGCGGAAAAACAGAAGCGATGAAGGTTGTGGTTCGCTAAGGCTTCCTTCTCCTGGCAATAGATGACAGTTTGTTGTTTGTCACCAGAGTAGGGGTCGAATAAAAAATCCGAAGAGGCCATCTCAAAAATAATTTTGAGACAGCCTCTTTTTTATTGAAAGAAATAGCGGTTATTTTTCGGTAACAATGGTTTCCACGGCCCGTTTTACACGTGCAATGGTTTCCTCTTTGCCCAGTATGGCCGTGATGTCGAACATGTGCGGACCTTTTGCGGCACCTACCACAGAAAGACGGAAAGCGTTCATGACCGCTCCCAGACCGTAGCCTTTGGATTCAATCCATGCTTTGACCACTTCTTCCGTATGTTCGGCCGAGAAATCATCGATTCCATTCAACACATCGATGAGTTCGAGCATTTGTGCCGGGGTATCGGCTTTCCAGCGTTTCTGAACGGTTTTGGCATCATATTCCACCGGAGCTTCAAAGAAGAACCGGCTTTGTTCCCAAAGGTCGGTAATGAAATTGGCCCGTTCCTTGACCAGAGAAACGATTTGGATGACTTTTTGTGAGTCTTCGATGATGTCTTTCTCAACCAGTATGTGTTGGAACAGGTCGGCCAACTCTTCGTTCGATTTCAGTTGCAGGTATTTGTGGTTGAACCATTTCCCTTTTTCGTAGTCGAACTTGGCACCGCTTTTGCTCACTTTTTCAAGGCTGAACTGATTGATAAGTTCCTGCATGGAGAACATTTCCTGGTCATTGCCCGGATTCCAGCCCAGCAAGGCAAGGAAATTGACCACCGCTTCGGGGAAATAGCCGGCTTCACGATAGCCGGATGACGTTTCACCGCTTTTGGGGTCCTTCCAGTTGAGTGGGAACACCGGGAATCCCAACCGGTCGCCATCGCGTTTGCTCAGTTTGCCGTTTCCGTCGGGCTTGAGCAGGAGCGGCAGGTGGGCAAAGTGGGGCATGTCGTCGGCCCAGCCGAGGTAGCGGTACAGAATGACGTGCAACGGAGCAGACGGCAGCCATTCTTCGCCGCGGATGACGTGGGTTATTTTCATCAGATAATCATCCACCACGTTGGCCAGGTGATAGGTGGGGAGTCCATCGGCTGACTTGTACAGCACTTTGTCGTCCAAGATGGATGAGTTGATGGTTACATCTCCGCGTATCAGGTCGTTGACGGTGATGTCTTCGTCCGGTTCAATCTTGATACGTACGACATACTGGTCGCCTTGTTCAATGCGTTTCTTCACTTCTTCTGCCGGCAAGGTGAGCGAGTTGCTCATTTCTCCGCGTGTTCGTGCGTCGTATTGGAAGTTTGGAATTTCGGCGCGTTTTGCCTCCAGTTCGGTTGGAGTGTCGAAAGCAATGTATGCAAGTCCCGCATCCAACAGCTGGTCTACGTATTTTCTGTAAATAGGTTTGCGTTCGCTTTGGCGGTAAGGGGCATGAGGACCTCCAACTCCAATGCCTTCATCAATGCCTATGCCGAGCCATTGAAGCGCTTCGATAATGTAGTCTTCAGCTCCGGGAACGAAACGGTTCGAGTCCGTGTCTTCTATCCGGAGCAGCATGTCTCCGCCATGTTGTTTGGCAAATAAATAGTTGTACAAAGCCGTGCGCACTCCGCCAATGTGTAAAGGTCCGGTCGGACTGGGGGCAAAACGTACTCTTACTTTTTTCATAATAGCTTGCTATGTGTTAATGTGCAAATGTTTTTTTCTTTTTATTGATGTTCCGTACGGAGCAGGTCATTCACCGTTTTTACCGGGTTGAAGGTTTCAACGGGCACTTCTACGAAAATGGTGTTCCAATTGCTCATTGCTCCGTTCCACAGTCCGGGCAGTTCAAGTGCTTTCAGTTCCTTGCCGTTTTTCGACTTGGACGAGATGAATCCGGCCTGTTTGTCTACATATTGCAACAGGTTGAACCGTTCGCCCCGATAGTTCTTCGTGGCGCAGACCAGGTCGACCGGATTGAAGTGGGTGGACTGCATCATCATGGCCTTGTCGGCGGGATTGTCCTGGTTTATTTGTGAACTTTCAAGTATTTGCGGGGCAATGCTGCCATCTGCATTTTCTATCATGAAAGGTCCGCCGCCCGGTTCTCCCGTGTTCTTGACCATTCCGCACACACGCATGGGGCGGTTCAGTTTGCCTGTGAGATATTGTCGTAACTCTTCTTGCGGGAGTGTGCGGGCCTGTGCGTTGTGGTTGTTCAGCTTCTGTTCGCAGAAATCGGCTATCTCGGCCAGTCGGGCGGGGGCGATGGCGGGATTTTCCAATTCTTTCAAATAAGTGAATGTCTGTTGCTGCAGGCTCACCAAAATACCGGCAAGCAATTTTTTATAGGTCACTGTACTGCCTTTCAATGAATCGGGCACTACATTGTCAATGTTTTTGATGAAAATGACATCGGCATCGAGGTCGTTCAGGTTTTCTATCAGGGCTCCGTGTCCACCCGGGCGGAATACCAGTTGGCCCGCATCATCGCGGAACGGCTCGTTGTCCTTGGTGGCCGCAATGGTGTCGGTCGATGGTTTCTGTTCGGAAAAGCTCACTGTATAGTCAACCTTGTAACGTTCCCCGTATTGTGCAATGAATTCGTTCACGTGTTGTTCGAACAGCTGGCGGTGTTCTTTCGACACGGTGAAATGTATATTGGCCTTGTTTTGCTTGTTGGTAGCATAAAGGGCTGCTTCCACCAAATGTTCTTTTACCGGCGTACGCTTTTCGTCGGCGTATGAGTGGAACAGCAACAGTCCTTTGGGCAGCGAACCGTAGTTCATGCCTTTTTCAAGCAACAAATTGGCAATGATGCGTTTGTACTGGCCTTCGGCCATTAAAGTGCGGATGTCCTTGCCTTCGTTGTCCAGGCAGGTTTTGTTCAGGGTGGGATAGAAGGCGAATTTTTCTATCTCGCCGAAGAACTTCTGCATGAAAGGCTGTACCGGTTCGTTGTCGGTTCCGTCCAGAAATTCAAAAAGGTTCTTGAACATACGGCTGGCGGCTCCCGAAGCGGGAACGAACTTCAACACCGATACGTTGCCGTGCAGATAACGGTCCCATTGTTCTTGGTAGTCCTGTATTGCCGTTTCTGTCACCTGCATAATGTCTTTTCCGGCTTCGGCTGCCCGGTTTATTTTAAGAAAAGGAAAACCAGTGCGGAAAGCATGGAGTTGTTCCTCTACCTGTGCCTCGGAGATGCCCTTGGCTTGCAGTATTTGTTTGTCTTGTGTATGCAACATGATGAATGTGTTTAATTGACGTTGCAAAGATAATGCAAATGAGCGCAAAAAGCAATCAAGCTTGCTTGAATTGTTTTTTGCCGAGTGCAGCTTATCTTATTTAAAGATAATGCAAATGAACGCAAAACCCATCAAGCTCGCTTGAATTGTTTTTGCCGAGTGCAGCTTATCTTATGAAAAGACATGTGAATGTGGGCGGAGGGAGGTCGCATGAAGCCTGCTGCACGTCATGAATAAGTCCAGGAAAAAGGGAAATGTCGTCGGTCCGTCTGCAGGTTTTTCCTGTTTTATGCCTTCAAAGTTATCGTCCCACGTAGGTTATACACGTGTCTCACTTATTTGGGACACGTGTCCCACGGCGGTGATACACGTGACCCACGGCTGTGGGACGATAACATGATGCCGTCAGACCGATAACATCGAATGTCATTTAACGAATAAGGT